>NZ_JBEZIQ010000042.1:0-92742 GCF_040651155.1 Kitasatospora sp. NPDC048545 | reverse complement strand
GTGCATCGGTGGAAAGGACCCCATCGCAAGAACCGGGGTCACCGCCGCCGATCGCCGCAGTCATCCCCGCGCCGACCAGGCTTCCCGGCACACCTGTGGTCATCTTATCGGTGCGTTAGCCGGGAGCGGCAGGGCCGAATCGCTCGGGCACCGGAGCACAGCCGACACGAACGACGAACCGGATGTCGGTGACCCCTGGCCCTCGCGGTCAGGCGAACTCGCGCAGGCGCGGCCGCACTCCCAGCGCGGCCATGGCGAGCGCCGCCGCCAGGGCCGCCGCGCCCAACCCGGCGGTGGTGGCGTCGAGGTCGTCGTCGGTGGTGGCGACCGCGGCCTCGAAGGCACGCTGGTTGATCGCCTGGTTGTCGTCCAGGGCGGCGCTGAGCGTCCCGAAGTCGGCGTTCGACTGGCCGGGAGTGAGGCCGGTGTTGTAGGTCACGGCCTCCTTCAGCTTGCCCTGGGCGTTCAGCTCGCGGATCTTCCGGTCGTCGCGCTGGTACTGCTGGAAGGCGGTCAACACCCGCTCCGCCGCGTCCTGTTCACCGGCAAAGGTGATGTTGCGCAGTTCGTCGCCGAGGTAGCCGTCGAACCCCACCTGGCCGTGGCCGGCCCGGTGCTTGTCGGCCAGTGCGGCCAGCCGGTCGTTGTACGTGGTCAGGGTGGCGCCGTCGACCCGGGCGAAGGACTGGGTCTTGTCGAGGAAGCTCTGCTCGTAGGCCGCAGCCCTGGCGGGGTCGGTCAGGTAGCGGCTCTCGTCGGCGTTGAGGTCGTACGCGACCGCGCGGGCCCGGCTGAGGGCGATCACCGAGTCGAAGGAGTTGCTCTTGGCGACCACCAGCTGGTGGTCCGCGCGGGAGGTCAGCGTCAGCGCGGTGACCAGGCCGATGACGGTGAGCAGACTCGTGACGGCCAGGGGCACGTTCACCAGCCGTCGGAAGCGCACCGCCAGCAGCCGTTGCAGCAGCCCGAGCACGACCAGCGCGAACAGACCGGTGAGCAGGATCCACCACCAGCCGCCGGCCAGGGCGTCACGCCGGTCGGTGTAGTTGCCCTCCACGACGGCCGCGTTGGCCTTGGTCACCTCGTCGACCGCCGGCAGCAGCTGCTGGCGCAGCAGGTCGGTGGCCTGCCGGTAGGCCGCGAGGGCGTCTGCGGACGGGCGGCCGGCCGGGGCGTGGGCCTGCTCCTCCAGCAGCTGGGCGCGGGCCACCAGGGCCTCGTAGCGGCCGAGTTCACCGATGACGGTCTGCACGGCCCGCTGCCCGGCCGCATCGCCGGCCACTGCCTCGGTGACGCGCTGCAGGTCGGTGTCGGCCTGGGAGCGGCGCTGCTCGTAGGTGTCCAGGGTCTGCTTGCGCAGCGCCGTGTAGTCCGGATCCGCGCCGAACAGCAACAGGTTCGCGGCCTGGGCGTCCATGTCGTTGAGCGCGAAGTACAGGTCCGCCGAGCGCACCACCTGCGGGGCGGCCTGGTGGCCGATGACGTCCGTGCCGTCCCGGGCCTCGCCCAGGACGGCGCCGGTGGCCGCTCCAGCGACAAGCAGCGCCGCGAGGCAGAGGCCGGTGAGAGCGCGCACCAGGCGCGGGGTGTTCCACCAGTCCCGGCTGCGCCAGGAGCGGCCGGACAGGTGACGGGGGGCGCGCGGCGCGGGGAGTGGCACGGCCGTCTCCGGTCGCGCCGTCTCCGACGCGAGCGTTTTCCCCACGACAGCCGTACCGCCCGACGTTCCCGTTGGCATCGCCGCGTGCCCCCTCCCCTGTTTTTCACTGGCCGCCGAACCTTCCCCGGAGGAACCCGCCGGGGTCGGGGTTCGGCAAACGGTCCGCTGCCAGGCCCCACGCCCGGGCAGCGAACCGTTTCCTCGCAGCTCACACTAGGTGCGGCCGAACACCAGTCCGCTTGCCCTGACGGCTCCTTGACGCGGCCGACGGCCATCTTGACGGGGCATTCACGCAGGATCCGTCCGGGTCCGCGGTCCCGGCACGGTGCGTGCAGAGCTGCTGGCTCTCAGTGCGCGATCGTCCACTACTGCTCGGCGGACCGCGCCGGGACGTACCGCGCCTCACGTCGCGCCTCGCGTCGGTCCTCCCGCCGGTCCTCCTGCTGCGGCAGCGGCGGGCCGGCGGGCGCAGCCGTCCTGCGAACGTGCAGGACGGCGGCGCCCAGGGGCAGCGGCGCGTGGTCCACGAGGCGCAGCCCGGCGTCGGCGAACAGCCGGCCGTAGTCGTCGGTGTCGCGTTCCCGGCCCCCGGTGTTGCACATCATGTGGAGGTCCCACGCGGTGGCCAGCGACGTCGAGCCGTCCGCCGGCAGCAGGCGTTCGACGACCAGCAGGTCGGCGTGGGCGGGCATGGCGCGGGCGCAGTGGCGCAGGATCTCGCGGCAGCGCGCGTCGTCCCAGTCGTGCAGCACCCGGGACAGGAGGTAGACGTCGGCGCCCGGCGGGACATCCGCGAAGTCACCGCTGCGGTAGTCGCAGCGGTCTCCGCAGCCGGCCGCGTCGAGCCGGCGGCGCGCTGCCTCCACAGCGTGCGGGCGCTCCAGCAGGACGCCGCGCAGGTGCGGGTGCGCGGCGAGGACGAGCCCGAGGAGTTCACCGTTGCCGCCGGCGACGTCGACGACGGTCCCGGGGCGGGGCGCCCCGTCCGTGCCGGCGAGGACCGGGTGCGCGGGCAGCGGCTCGAACATCCGCGAGCTCGCGGCCATGGACTGGTCGAACAGGTCGGCGAGCTCCGGGTCGCGCGCGAAGTGGTCGAAGTGGTTCTCGCCGAAGAGGTGGTCGAAGCCGACCTCGCCGGTGCGGACGGTGTGGCCCAGGGCCGCGAAGGACCGGTAGAACGGGCCGCCGTACATCAGGGCCAGCGACCGCATCGAACCGGGGGCGTCGCTGCGCAGCAGGGCGCCGAGCTCGGTGAGCCGGAAGCCGTCCCCGTCCCGGGCCGTCACGCCCACCATCGCGAGGTAGCGCAGCAGCGTGGCCAGGCTGCCCGGGTCGGCGCCGACGGCCCGGGCGAGTGTGCGCGGTCCGGCCGGCGTGCGGGTGTCCAGGGCGTCGGGCAGCCGCAGTTGCGCGCACACCGCGAGGGCCTGCGTCGTCCACGCGCCGGTCAGCATCCGCAGGAGGTCCTCGGCCGGCCGGTGCGCCGGGTCGGTGCCGTCCGCGGCGTCCGGGCGGTCTGCGTCCTTCCGGCCGTCCGCGTCCTCCGGGCCGTCCGCGTTCTCCCGGCCGTCCGCGCCCAGGTGGGCGGCGAGCACGGCGGGGTGGTTGCCCGCGGCGTGGAGCTCCACCCGCCGGTACCCGGCCGCGGTGTGCGCGGGAGCGGTGAAGTAGAGGACCGTCGCGTCCTCGTGCGGGTTGTGGCCGCCGCCGTCCGGTGCCGCGCCGTGCCGGGCCAGCAGCGAGCACAGGCCGCCCAGCACCAGGGCGTCCGGGCGGGCGACCTCGAAGGCGAGGTGCGCCTCCTCCCGGTGTGCGCGCTCGTACGCGGCGACGGCGGCCAGGTCCGAGCCCGGCGGCGCGGGCAGGGCGAACACCTCGACGGTCCGCTCCCGGTGCGGCCCGGGCACCGGCGGGCGCACGATCCTGACGTCGAGCCCGGCTTCGTCGAGGCCGTGCCGACGGGCCAGGCGCCCCCGCACCACAGTGCTCGGGTAGGACGGCGTGTCCGGGTCCAGCCCGCAGGCGGCCAGGTGGGCGCGCAGCGCGCCGTCGTCGGGCGGGAAGACCAGCAGCGCGGCGTGCGCGAACCGGCAGTGGTCGGCCAGCGCCCGCAGCTCCGGACCGTCGAGGCCGGGCAGCAGGAGTCGGAGCAGGGTGGCGGTGTCCTGTTCCTCGACGAACGCGGCCGCCTCGCGCAGGCGGGCCGCGTCGTCCGGGACTGTCGCGTGGTCCAGGGGTGTCGCGTGGTCCGGGGGTGTCGCCGTCATCGCGGGGCATCACTTTCCGGTGGTCGGGTCACGCCGGCCGTGACCCGGGAGTGAGGGGGAGCGTGCGGGGAGAGGGCGGGCGGAAGGTCACACGCCGACGTAGTTCTCGGCGAACCAGTCCTGATGGGCGCGCGAGGTGCACAGCGAGTCCAGGCGCGAGCGCCGCAGCGATTCGTGGAAGAACGATTCGCCGTCCGTGCCGGGGGCGGCGTGCAGCAGCCGGATCATCCAGCACGAGAACTCCTGTGCGCGCCAGATGTGGGCCAGGCAGCGTCGCGAGTACCGCTCCAGCGCCGTGGCGTCGCCGTGGGCGAGGTCGCCGACGAGGGCCTCGGCGAGGAGTTCGGCCTCCAGCACCGCGAGGTTGGCGCCCTTTGCGGCGGAGGGGCTGATCAGGCTCGCGGCGTCCCCGGCCAGCAGCAGCGAACCGTGGCGCAGCGGTTCGACGACGTCGGAGGAGAGGTCGACGACGGTGCGCCGGAGGATCCTGCCGCGGCGCAGCGGCCCGTGGTCGGCGGCGCGCATCCGCAGGTCGAGGCGGTCCCAGACCTGCTCGTCGGTCCAGGCGTCGGCCGGGGTGCCGCGCTCGCACTGCAGGTAGTAGCGGGTCACCTCGGGGGTGCGGGCCATGTGTCCGGCGAAGCCGCTCCGGTGGGTCGCGTAGCCGACGGCGTCGAGGCTCGGGGGCGCCTCGGCGAGCAGGCCGAGCCAGCTGACGCCGTGGTCGCGGTGGTGGCGCAGGGCGGTCGGGGGCAGCGAGCGCCGGGCCGCGCCGTGCCGGCCGTCGCACCCGGCCACGTAGCGGGCCTGCCACCGGGTGGGGCGGCCGTGCGCGTCGCGCGCGGCGACGACGGGCCGGACGCCGTCGGCGTCGTGCACGGCCAGCGCCTCGGTGCCGAAGCTGATCCGGCCGCCGGCGTCCAGGTAGTGCGTCAGCAGGTCCGCGACGAGGTCCTGCTGGGGGTAGACGGTGTGCAGCTCACGGCGCCCGAGGGAGCCGTAGTCCAGGCGGAAGCGGCCGCCGTCGGTGCGGAACTCGCACACGCCGTGCGGGCGGCCGTGGCGGCGCAGGCCGTCGGCGAGGCCGTGGCGTTCGAGCGTGCGGACGGTGTTCGCCGCGAGGAAGCCGGCCCTGGCCCGGGCCCCCAGGGCGGCCCGGTCGGAGCGTTCGAGGACGACGCAGTCGATCCCGTGCGCGTGGAGGAGGTTCCCGAGGGTCAGCCCGGCCGGTCCCGCGCCGAGGATGACCACGGCGGCGGACTCCTGGTCTGCTGAGCTGTTCTGACGTGTGGTCACAGAAAGTGGATCATAGGCGTCATCGGATACATAAATGGTCGGAAATAACCCGAATCAGCTATTAGTGGGATGATCCGCCCTTCTTCTTGTCGCTCCGCCGGGCCGTCGGCCCCGGGTCCCCGCCGACCAGGGCAGCCCCTCTCGTAGGGCGGCTCACCGAACGGAGGGGACGATCCACCATGACCAGCAGCACCCAGCCGACACGCCAACAGCTGCCGGCCCGACGCGCCAACCGGCCGCCGGACCACGGCGTGACCGCACCGGCGAGGTCACAATGAGGCATGCGACCAAGCCCCGGCCCGGCCGGTACGCCGGCGGTGACCCCCGACCCGGCCGCCCTGCGCGGCGAGCGCTGGTGGCCGGTGTCGACGGCGATCGCAGCCGCCGCGCTGCTCCACGTGGCGCTGCCCGCGGCGTACCGGCTGGACCCCGTGTGGGTGGTCCCCGTGGTCATGTTCACACTGCTGGCGGTACTGATCATCGGGGACCCGGGCCGGATCGACCGTCAGAAGACCTGGCTCCGGGTGGTCACCGAAGCCATGATCGCCTTCATCACCGCGTCGAACCTGCACGCGGGCGTCCACCTCGTGGTGGACATCCTGACCAACAACAAGCTGTTCGCCAACAACGCCACCGGCCTGCTCGCCACCGGCGGAGTCACCTGGATCACGAACGTGATCGCCTTCGCGCTCTGGTACTGGGACCTGGACCGCGGCGGCGCCGCCGCCCGCGCCCACCGGCCCCACCAGAAGCCCGTGTTCGTCTTCCCCGAGATGCAGCACACCACCCACGCACCGGCCGACTGGGTGCCGCACTTCGCCGACTACCTGTCACTGTCCTTCTGGACCGCCACCGCGTTCAGCCCCACCGACGTCTCCGCGATCAAGAGGTGGGCCAAACTGCTGATGATGGTGGAGGCCGCGACCTCCCTCATCGTGGCCACCCTGGTGATCGCCCGCGCGATCAACATCCTGCAGTGACCCGGTCGACCAGCACGGTCGACCAGCACGGTCGACCAGCACGGTCGCCCCGACCTCGACCAGCACGGCCGGCTCGAAAAACTGCCCCCCGGCCCGCCGGCCGCTCACCCGTGTCCCCACGGGCCCCTTCAGCCCACGGCCTCCGGCGGTTCGATGCAGGGCCGCTGACCTGCTAGTGTTCTTCCTGTCGCGAGGGAATGATTCCTCGCCAGGCGTCAGCGGTGCTACCAGAGCACGTCCTACTTTCAGTAGGAAGAGTCCGTGCAACCCGGGCCTGGCGCTCCACAGTTCGGATGAGGTCCGGCACCCACCAGGGTGCCGGACCTCATTCGCGTTCACGGCCCGTACGGGCGAAAACCGGGAGGCAGAACGCACCCGGGATGCGCGACACTTCGCCGGGTGATCGTGATGCAGCCCGTCCTGGAGGCGGTTCCTCGCAGCTTCGGCCTCTGGCCCGTCGCCGACATCCCGCCGTCCGGCTTTCTGCCCCTCAGCGGCCGGCTCTCGTCCGCCGAGGTCGGGACGGCGATGATGCTCATCGCGAGCTGCAATCCGATGCCGAAGACCTCGCCGCCGATACCGCTTCGGACCGGAGCCGGAGGCCTGTTCGTACCAGGGTGGTCCCGGGCTCTCCGGGGCCTCCCGGAGAAGGTCATCCCAGCCGCAGGCCCGGATCCCGGCTGGGCCGCAGACCGCGTGAGCGTGTTTCAGGCGTCACGGCGCACGGCGGGATCCTGCCGTCCGCCACGCAGTCGGGTCACTCCTGGCCGCTCCCGGCTGTCCCGGGATCGATGTCGGTACCGGGTCGCTGACCTGCTAGTATTCTTCTCGTCGCGAGGGAGAACGATTCCTCGCCAGGCGTCAGCGGTGCTACCAGAGCACGTCCTACTTTCAGTAGGAAGAGTCCGTGCAACCCGGGCCTGGCGCTCCACAGTTCGGACGAGGTCCGGCACCTGCCCAGGTGCCGGACCTCGTTCGCGTTCACGGGTCAGCGGGAGGTCGTGGACGGCGGCGGGGGCAGCAGGCACGGGGTGTTGACCCGGAAGAGCAGCAGGCCTCCGGTCGTGGTCTGGACCGTGATCAGGTACCGGCTCGATGCCTGGGAGGCGTCGACGACCGTGTCCACCTTTCCGTCGGCGGTCTCGCGGTAGCCGTCGATCGTGAAGCCCTGCTGTTCGAGCATCGTGCGGACCTTGCGGACGGCCTCCGGATGCCGGTCGAGCGGAGCGGAGCTGTAGACCGCGTACGACATCGTGTACCGGCCGTCCTCGGCGACCTCGTCGTTCCTGCCGACGCAGTCGTTGAAGAACGGCTCGGCGCTGCCGGGATCGAGGGTGACGCCGGCGGTCTGCGCCATGTACGCGGTCATGTGGTGGGCCCAGTCCTGGGCGTCCTGGCGGGCCTTGACCGGGAGCGGCGCGGCGGGACCGGGCACGGACATGCATCCTCCGAGGGTCAGGGTCAGGGACAGACAGAGCGCTGTCGCGACAGCGCCGCCCGGGCGCCGGATTCCGGCGCGGCGTGCGGCGGGTCGCGGCAGTGGGAACGGCACGGTGAAGTTCCTTGCGGCCAGGGGAGAGTGACGACGGGAGGCGGCCGGGCCGGCTCCCGCGCTCACGGGGGAAGCAGTGGGCTGTCGTGCTCCTTGGGAACCGTGGTCGGCTTCGCTCCGACGATGATCCGGCCCTGGTTGGCGAGGCTTTCGCTGCCGCCGTCCCAGTACCCGCTGTGCCCGGAGGTGTCGACCCGGAGGTTGTTCCCGCCGAACCGGTCGGTCATCGGGTCGGCGCCGAGGCTGAGTCCCGCGGCGAGTTCGATCGGGTCGTCCGTTGCCCTGCCGGTCCAGAAGTGGCCCGGTTCGACGTGGAGTTGGTCGGCGCGCCGG
The DNA here is from genome assembly GCF_040651155.1 of Kitasatospora sp. NPDC048545. Lineage (NCBI taxonomy): Bacteria > Bacillati > Actinomycetota > Actinomycetes > Kitasatosporales > Streptomycetaceae > Kitasatospora > Kitasatospora sp. NPDC048545. Next base: position 84,654 of record NZ_JBEZIQ010000042.1, on the reverse strand, counting down.
ACGGTCATCCCGGGACTCGCGATGGCGACGACGTCGTCGGCGCCCAGTCCGTCCCCGCCCGCAGCGGCCGCGCCGACGAGCGTCGTCCCGTAGCTGTGGCTGAGGACCGAGAGGTGGCCGTGGTGGTCGCCCTGGGCGACCCGGGTGCCCTGGGTGAACCGGCGCAGGGCCTCGGCGCCGTCCTCGGCCCGGGTGGTGCCGGCGACGGAGACGTTCGGCTCCTGGAGGACGGGGATCTCGGGGGCGTCGTACCCGAGCCACGAGATCACCGACACTTTCTGACCGCTCCCCTTCGACGCCTGCTTCGCGGCCTCCCGCAGGTCGTCGACGCGGGCGAGCTGACCCGGTGTGCTGTCGATCGTCGTCCCGGTGCCGGGCACCAGGACGGCGGTGTGGTCGGCCGTGTCGGGGTTCCCCATGGCGATGATCGCCCGGCCGTCGCCGCCGTACGCCCCGGCGTCGTAGCCGAGCAGGAACAGCTGCTTGTCCTCGGCCGCGGTGTCGTGCGCGTCGAGCTGTTCCTTGAGCTTCATCAGGGACTGCTCGCGGGCGTTGTACGCGCCGGACGTGGTGCCGCCTCCGCTCGCGCCGCCGGCCTTCAGCCCGTCGAGCTCCTGGTCGAGGGCCAGCCGGTTCGCCTCGTCCCGGGCCGCTGCGGGCAGTCCGTCGAGGCTGCCGATCCGGTCCGGGTAGAGCGCGAGGTAACTGCTGCGCTGCTCAGGTGTCAGCGACATCCACCAGTCGGCGGCCTTCCGCGGGTCGGTGTTGTCGGGAATGTACGGACCGACGAGCCCGAGGTCCTTCGCGACGTCCTTCACGTCGGCGGCGGTCTCGGCGGCGGAGCCGAACGCCCTCGGCCGGGTCAGGACGTCGGCGTCGAGGCGGCCGAGGGCGAGGCTGCCCCTGTCGCTCGCCTCCTTCGCCGCGGCCAGCGCCTTGTCGATCCGCTCCCGGACGTCCCCGCGCAGGGCGGCCAGCGCCTTGCGCGCGGGGTCGGATCTGGCCTCGGGGTCGTTCTGTTCGCCCTTGCCCAGTGGCGGCAGGTTCACCGTCCCGTCGGCGCCGACGGTCAGGCCCCACTCCTCGGCGCGGTGCAGGGCGTTGTTCAGATCGGTCTGCGCCTGGTGGATCCGGTCGGCGACGGTGTCCAGGGTGAGCGCGACCGCGGCGGACTCGACCCGCACGATCTCCAGGATCTGCTCGGTCCGGCCGAGGGTGTGGAAGGCGTTCCGCGCGTCCTCGCCCTCCCACTTCGCCTGCCGCAGCGGGCCGTTCACCTGGCTGCGGTGCCTGTTGCCGGCGCACTGGGCTCCGTCGGACAGCGCTCGCCACTCCTTGGCGGCGTCGTGCAGCCCGGCCGGGTCGAACCCGAGCAGCAGCTCGAACAGGGTGCTCACCGGCCCGGCTTCTCCCATGCTTCGCCGATCCGCTGTTTCTGCCAGACCTCGGCACTGGCGTTCTCGTTGTGCGCGTAGGCCTGCGCCGTGGCGGTGAGGTTGTCGGCCGTCCTGCTGAGCCGGTCGCCGACGCCCGCCAGCACCGGCGCCCAGTTGCCTGCCACCTGGCCGAGCCGGGCGGCCACCGACCAGCCCGCCAACTGCCCGGCGGCCGTCCGGCCGGCGGCGACGGCCGTCTGACAGGGCTTCGCGAAGTCCTCGCCGATGGACCGGGCCACGCCCGCGGACATGTGGATCTCACCCGGATCGACCTTGATTCGGCCCACTGCTGCACTCCCTCCCGGAATTCCCACGGTCGGCGGCAAGCCTATTCGGTCGTCGGTGGGGGTCCGTCCGTACGGATACTCATGTACACCGGAGTGGTAACCCCGCGTCAGCGATGAGGATTCGCGCGGATTCACGTCATAGAATGGAAGGTTCGTGAGATCCGGAATGGGCGGCTTCATCGACAGGCCGACAGTCATATGACCATTCGGGCAATGCATCAGACTTCCGGCCGGACAGACCATACTCCGGACACGAACATGAGGCGTTTCCGACCTCTCATGATTCGCATGCAGATAACAGGATTCAGAGACGACCGACTCCCACGCCCCGCACATCGGACCGACCCGAGTCCGGACGACAACCGGGGCCCGGATCCCTGCACCGATCGAACGCCGGAGCTGCGGGCGGCGGACGGGCGTCGCGGGCAGCCGACGGACGCCGTGAGGGCGGCCGAATGGTTGGCACGCTGTGCGAATCACCCGTCCCGCGACCAGTCGCCCCCGGAGGCCGGGAACCCGGTGTCCACCGGGCCGCGTCCTCGTCGTCGGCCGGAGTGTCGTAGGGTGCCGCGCCGACAGACACGGCCGACGGCCGGGGACGGCGGGCACGACAGGAACGGGGAGCACGGAACGATGGACGACCGGACAGAGCAGAGCGGCAGACCCGGCGGGAGCGGCACGCCCTCCGCCGTTCCCCCTCGCACCGCCGAGGACGAGCCCACCCGGGACGAACCCACCCCGGACGAACCCACCCGGGCCGAGGACGCCCGGGCCGAGGACGCCCAGGACGAACCCGCCCGGCCCGAGGACGCCCCGCCGGCGGACGACGTCCCGCCGATCCAGGACGACGTCCCGCCGATCCAGGACGACGTCCCGCCCGTCGTCCAGGACGCCCCGTCTGCCGAGGACACCGTGGCCCACCAGGCCGAGGACACCGCGGCGCACCGGCCCGAGGAGACCGCGACGGCGGCGTCCGGGTCCGCGCCTGCCTGGGAGATCCCGGACTACGTCCACGAACGCGAGCTCGGCGCCGGGGCCAGCGGCCGCGTCGTGCTCGCGCACCACCGGGAGACCGGTACGCCGGTCGCCATCAAGTACCTCCACGACCGCATCGGCACGCCCGCGCTGCGCGCCGAGGCCGAGGTCCTCGCCCGGATCGACTCCCCTCACATCACCCGGCTCTACGAGTACGTGGAGGGCGAGCGGGGCTCGGCCATCGTGATGGAGCTGGTGGACGGCATCGCCCTGCGCGACCTGCTGCGCGCGGAGGGCGCCACCACGGCGCAGGCCGCCCTGGTCGTGCTGAAGGGCTCCCTGCTGGGCCTGGCCGCCGCCCACGAGGCCGGTGTGGTGCACCGCGACTACAAGCCCGCCAACGTGCTCGTCGACGCGGCCGGCACCTCGAAGCTGGTCGACTTCGGCATCGCGGTGCCCAGCGGCGACGACCGCGACGTCTCCGGCACCCCCGCGTACATGCCCCCCGAGCAGTGGGCGGGCCGCCCGGCGTCGCCGGCCGGGGACGTCTACGCCGCCACCGTCACATTCTTCGAGTGCCTCACCGGCGCCCGCCCGTACGGTGGCGCCACGATCGCCGAACTCGCCGTCCAGCACGCCGAGGCACCGATCCCCGCCGACCTGGCGCCCGACCTCGTCCGGCCACTGATCGTGGCGGGTCTGGCCAAGGACCCCGAGGCCCGTCCCGACAGCGCGGCCGCGTTCGTGCGCGAGCTGGAGGCGGTCGCAACGGCCGGCTACGGGCCGGGCTGGGAGGAACGCGGCCGGCTCGACCTGCTCGCTCTGCTCGCCCTGCTCGCGGCGTTGCTGCCCGGCGCCGGCGCGGCCGGCGGCGCCACCTCGCTGGCGCACACCTCCCTGGGCTCCCAGGGTTCCGGCGCGCTGGGGTCCAGGGGTGCGACCCAGGGCTCCGGCGCGCTGGGCTCCCAGGGCGTCGCACCGGCTCCCGGCGCCGCTCCGGAGGTCCCGGCCGACGGCGTCCCGGCCGACGGGGCGCTGGGCCGGGTCCCGGCCCGCCGCGGCGTTCTCGCGCGCAATCGCGGTAAGGCCCTCACCGGTGTCGCGGCGGGCGTCGTCGCGCTGGCCACGCTGGCCGGCCTGGCCGCCGCGGGGGCCACCGACGGCGGTGCCCGAACGGCCGTCGGCGCCGCCTCCCCGGAGGCGACCACCAGCATCGGCCCGCAGCAGCCGACCGACGGCGGCACCTCCCCCGCCCCGAGCGGCGACGGCGTCACCGTGAGCCCGATGCCGTCCGCGTCCGACCCGACGGCCTCGCCCTCGACCACCGCGGCCACCCCCAGTGGCGCCCCCACCGCTTCGCCGAGCACCAAGGCGCCCACGGCACCGGCGGTGCCGACCCCGCCCTCCCCCGGCCGGCCGGCCGCCCCGTCCACGCCCGCCGCGCCGGCCCCCACCACGGCCGCGCCGCCGGCCCCCGTCACCACCCCGCCGAGCCCGAGCCCAAGCCCCACGGTCGCCCCCGCCACCCTGACCGTCGGCTCGGTCAACCTGGACTCCATGACGTGCAGCGGCCGTTGGAGCCTGAGCGCCACGGCCACGGTGACGGCCCAGGGCGCCGGCAGCGGGACGCTGACCTTCAGCTGGTACCACAGCTCGGGCGGCCGGGCGATCACCGTCGCCACCGACACCGTGCCGGTCCAGAACGGCACCGCCACCGTCACCCGCGCGCACGACTTCGGGTCGGCCGACACCTTCAGCACCTGGGGCGTCCGGGTCAGCACCACCCCGGCGGCGGCCAAGCAGGGCAAGACGTCCGCCGAGACGGCCGCCTTCCTCTGCAACCCGCCCCGCTGACACTCGGCCACCGTCCCCGCGTCGTCCCCGCGTCGTCCCCGCGTCGTCCCCTTCCTTCCCCTTTGGTCCCCGCCGTCCGGTCCTGTTCCCGTCCTGGAGAAGCCATGTCCACGCCCCGCCCCGACTCCGCGCCCGACCCGGACGTGGACACGACCGTCGCTCCCGGCGCGCGCCCGGCCACCGGTGGCGGCAAGGGCGTCGCACCCGGCGCAGGTGCCGGCCCGGACGAGGCGACCGTCCGACTGCCGCGGGGAGCGGCGGCGGAGGCCACGGTCCGCCTCACCAAGGCCGAGGCCGGGATCGACACCGAGGAGGCGGAGGCGGGGAGCGCCACCTTCCTGGACCCCCGCGTCTGGGGCAGCGCCCCGCAGAGCGGGGAGACCGTCACCCTCACCGAACCGACGGAGGCCGAGGGGACGGAGGAGACGGACTCGACCACCACGCGGGCCGAGCCCCGGGACGCCGAAGCCGCGCCCCCCGCACCCGCACCGGCACCCGCACCCGCACCCGCACCCGCCGAAGCGTCAGTCCCCTCCGTTTCCGCCTCCGCCTCCGCTTCGGCCACCGCCTCTCCGGAGGAACGCCTCCTCGCCCCGGGGGAGTTGCGCCGCTTCGGCCCCGGCGTCCCCCCGATGGCCGCCGCCGCGTGGCACGGCCGGACGGTGCCGGAGGCCGGGCAGCCGCGGCGCCCCCGCCGGACGTGGCGGTGGCTGGTACCGGTGCTCCTCGTGCTCCTGGCCCTCACGGGCTTCATGTTCTGGCGCCAGCTGCGCACCCCTGCCCTGGCCGTCACCGGCGTCACCGTGACCGCCGACCCGGCGAGCCCCGGCTGTGCGGCCACCGCCGTCGTGACCGCCGCGGTGGAGACCAACGGCGGTGCCGGCACCCTGCGGTACCGCTGGCTGCGCAGCGACGGCACCACCTCGGACGAGACCGCCCAGGACGTCCGTTCCGGCACGCACCACACCGACCTGGTGCTGCGTTGGAGTTTCGAGGGCCAGGGCTCGCTCCAGGCCACCGCGACCCTGCAGCTGCTCACCCCGACCGCCCGCACCGCCGCCGCCTCCTTCACCTACCACTGCGGCGGCTGAACCCCTCCCCCGGCCCCCGGTGCCACGGCCCGCGGGAACGCGGTGCGCGCCGCCGTCCCGGGGTGCGGGACGGCGGCGCGACGGGTGCCGGGGCTTCAGGTCACGGGGTGTAGCTGACCCAGCCCTTGGTGACGGTGGTGCCCGGCGGGCAGTACAGGAGGACGTTCAGGAAGTCGGTGTGCGGGCCGTCGCTGTGCGAGTAGCCGTTCGAACAGTTGACGTTCACCCACCACTTGGTGGTGCCCCAGGCTGAGCACGAAATACCGTAGTACCACTGGCCGTTGAGGAATCCGATGGTCGGGGTGCTGCAGTTGAGGCTCTCGACGCGGGCCGGCGACGCCGTCTGCGCCTGGGCGGCCGGGGCCGCGAGGACCCCGGCCGCCGCGAACCCGGCCAGCAGACAGGCGGCGGCCGAGAGCCTCTTGCTCCTGATGTTCCTGCGCACGATTGGTTCCGTCCTCGTTGTCGGTGGTGACGGTGCCGCTGTGACCCGCGGCCGGGACGCGCCACGGCGAATATAGGGAGGGATCGTGAAGTTCCGCATATGACAGCCGCAAAGTCGCCACGGCGGTCGTACGCTGCCGCTTCACCGGTGTCCGGACGGCGGGTGCGCCGCGTGGGGTGCACCGGGTCGCGAGGGTCATGGGAACCGCACCCGACCGGGAACTCATCGGCCGAAAGCCACCGCCGACCGCACCCGCACAGCCCCACCTTCACGGCCCCGCCCCACCCTTGACGGCCCCCCACCCCTCGCGACCCGGCGCCGACGCAGCGGGCCCGGCTCTGCCGGGGTTCGCCGGTGGGCTGGTCAGGCCGGGTGGGTGGGGGTCTGCGTCATGCCGTCGACGGTCGCGCGCGCCGTGATCGCCTGGGTGAAGACGACCGTGCCTAAGGGGATGCCGAGGCACTCGGCAGCCTCGGCGTACTCCAGGCCCTCCCACACGCACAGCACCAGGACCTCGCGCTCGGATCGGCGCAGCAAACCCGTCGCGGCGATCGCGGCGGCGATCCGGCGCCGGTCGTTCCCGTGACCTGCGTCATACGCGCCGGCCCCTGCGGCCGATCCGCCGCACGCCACCGCCCGGGCCCGTCACGGGGCTTCGTGGAGATCGCCCGCATTGCGAGGAGTCGTGTCACCGCCGAAGGACCCGGGAGAGCTAGTGGCTACGCCGCAACCGGCCGCGGCGCCCGGGTGCTTCTCCGGGGTGCGAGGACGAGGCCGAGCAGGCAGCCGGTGACCAGGCCCGCGCCGTGGTTGTTGTGCAGCAGGCACAGCAACATCCCTGCCGCGGGAACGAGGGGGACGTACCAGACGCCCTTGAACGGCAGACCCAGGGCGTTCCTGCTCGACAGGCAGGTGACGGCCAGGGCGCCCAACAGCGCGCAGACGGCCACCGAGTCGCCGCCGCCTCGCGTCGACCATCCGGCCAGGCTGACCACGTGGGACAGGACACCGCCGACGAGGAAGACGGCCAGGGTCCGCCACCGCCCCAGGACCGACTCGGTGACGGCGCCGACCACGAGCAGGGCCGACAGGTTGATCGCGATCTGTGTGATGCCCGAGGACTGCACCAGCAGTGCGGTCCCGGCCCGCCACCACTGCCCGTCCGACAGGGCGCCCGGTTGGCGCATCAGATCCTCGACGACGGCGGGGACCGCGTACTGGACCACGGCCATCACCGCCATCACGGCGAACAGCGCAAGAGTGACCCAGGGCCGCCGCAGCAGGGCGGCACGGGCGACTGCGAGCATGTCGCGCGGCCCGGCTCCGGCACGCGCCGAGCGGCCGGCCCCGGCCCCTTCCCCGGTCCCGGTCCCGGTCCCGGCCCCGGAGCCTTCCGCTGGGCCGACCAGCACCAGCGTCCGCAGTCCCACGCTGACCACCACGGCAGCGCTTGCATACAACCCGATTTCATGCGGCGACAACGCCGACACCCCCGTCCGACCGATGACGGGGCAACCCGCCCCGTACGCGGGACCCATCCTCGCAATCGGGCGGAGCCCCGCACCAGCACAAATGATCACTGCCGGACCATGACAGGTGTCACACAGGAACGGCCGCCCGTGATCGGGGCCGGCGACCGGGCGCGGCCCGGGATGTCCAGGGCCCGGCGGGCGCCGGTCCGTACCGGGCTCGACCCTGATCCGGCTGCGGACATCGGCGACCACCGGGGAGTGGGTGAACGCCTCGCAGACCAGGATCAACCAGTCCGTCTCCGAGTCGAGGCAGGTCAACGCCTCGACCGGGGCGTGGCCGGGGACGGTCGAGCGCGGGTAGCGGCAGCCGGGCGACGACGCACGCTGAGCTGTCGGGCCGCGGCCCGGCGGGGGCGGCCCCGGCCCCGCCCCGAGCCGGGACGCGTGTATCCACCGTGTATCAGGCAGTGCTCGATCGGCCGTCGGCTCGTTGCGCGGAGCCCGGCCCGGGACCACCCGGAGAGGGCGAAGGAGCGCGCGACCGGCGGTGACCCGGGCGGCGGACCGGCTCCGACCTGCGTGTTCGCGGTCGCGGCGGCACCACCCGCGCGCTTCGTGCGGTGCGGCCGCCGCCTCCGGTGGCTGCCGTAGGGTTCCTCTCGGGTCGCCGCCGGCGTGGCAGTGCCGGGGCGACCGGTGCCTCGTGATCGTGCGTACAGGAGTCGTGCCCGTGTCCTCGTCCCTCCCGGCTCCGGGCTCTCCCGGTTCCACGGGTTCTCCGCAGCCCGTGCACGTCCTGCTGGTGGAGGACGACGACCTGATGCGCAGGTCGTTCGCCCTTGCGCTGGAGCGCTACGGCTACGAGGTGACGGCCGCGGCCGACGGACTGTCGGGACTGGAACGGTTCCGCGACGGAGGCTTCGACCTGCTGATCCTGGACGTGATGCTGCCCGGTCTGGACGGGATCGGCCTGTGCCGCAGGGTGCGGGAGACCAGCCTGGTGCCCGTCCTGATGATGTCCGCGCGTGGTGACGGGCTCGACGTCGTCGCCGGTCTGGAGGCCGGGGCCGACGACTACGTCGTGAAGCCGGTGGAGACGTACGTGCTGGTGGCCCGGATCCGCTCGCTGCTGCGCCGGGCGACGTACGCGGCTGCCCCGGAGCCCGGGTCCGCCCTGGACGGGCGACCGCCGGCGGAGGGCGAGGTGCTGGTGTTCGGGGACCTGAGCATCGACACCGCCGGCCTGGAGGTGGCCGTCGCGGGGAGCCCGGTCGCGCTGACCCCGACCGAACTGAAGCTGCTGCTGGAGTTCGCCGCCCGCCCCGGCGTCGTCCTGGAACGGCACGCCCTGTTGCGCGACGTCTGGGACTACGGCTGGGACGGCGACAGCCGGGTCGTCGACCTGTGCGTGCAACGGCTGCGCCGGAAGGTGGGCCGGGACCGGATCGAGACGGTCCGCGGCTTCGGCTACAAGTTCAGGCGCTGAGGCCGGTGCGGGCGTTGCGCGGAGGGCGGCCGGTGCGGGTCTCCGGCGGGCGGTGGTCGGCCCGAGCGTCGCTGCGCTGGAAGATCGCCGCGCTGGCCGCGGTGACCGCCTGCCTGGTCGTGGCCACCGTCGGCGTCCTGGTGCACCTGTGGACCGCGGCCGACGTGCGCAGCCGGGCCGACGCGCGGGCCGTCAACTCGCTCTACTCGGCCATGGACGTCCACCGGCGGACGGGAGCGTTGGCGGACGGTGCCGAACTCGACCCGGCCGATCTGCCCGCCGCACTGCGCCACCCGGCCGACGGCGACCGCCACACGGCCTACGACGGGCGCGTCGAGGGCAATCTCGGGCCCAGCGTCTGGGCCGCCCAACGGACCGGCGGCCCGGGCAGCCCCGTCCTCGCCCTGCAGATCAACATGAGCAACGACCTCCACACCCTGCGCCGACTCGACGTCACCATGGTGACGGCCTCGCTGGTCGCGCTCGCGGCGGCGACGCCCCTCGCGGTCTACGGGGCCGGACTGCTGGCCCGCAGGCTGCGCCGGGTCTCGCGGACCGCGGTGCGGATCTCCGACGGCGACCTCGACGCCCGGACCGGGCCCGTCCCGGGGCAGGACGAGGTGGCCGACATCGCCGCCGCCGTCGACCTCATGGCCGACAGTCTCAGCCGACGGCTGCGCACCGAACGCCAGTTCACCGCGGACGTGGCGCACGAGCTGCGCACCCCGGTCGGCGGTCTGCTGGCCGCCGGCGACCTGCTGCCACCCGGCGAGACGGAGGACCTGATCCGCGCCCGGGTCCGCGACCTGCGCGCCCTGGTCGAGGACCTGCTGGAGGTCTCCCGCCTGGACGCCGGTGCCGAGGCACCCGTCCGCGCGCGCGTACCGCTCGGCGCCGTCGTCGCCGAGGCCGTGGCGCGCACCGGCCTCGCCACCGAGGTCACCGTCGCCGGGACCGCCGGGACCGACGGGGCGGAGGACACCGGGGCGGGCCCCAGCGGACCGACCGTCGAGACCGACCCGCGCCGGCTGGAACGGATCCTCGGCAACCTCGTCGTCAACGCCCACCGGCACGGCGCCGCCCCGGTGCTGGTCACCGTCCGGGACCGCACCGTCGTCGTCCGCGACCACGGCCCCGGCTTCCCCACCGACCTGCTGCTCCGCGGCCCGCGCCGCTTCCACACCGGCACCCGGGGCCACGGCCCGGGCCACGGCCTGGGCCTGACCATCGCCGAGGGACAGGCGGGCGTGCTCGGCGCCGAACTGCGCCTGGACAACGCCCCGGACGGCGGCGCCGTCGCCACACTGCACCTGCCGGGCTGACCCGACCGCCCCGACCGCCCGGACCGATGGGCGGTGTACGGAACCGATACGCAGCGGCGCCGCCGTCGACACACGGCGGCCCTGGCCCCGATACGTTCCCCGGACACCCTTTGAGTGCGCTCTTCCGCACGTGCAAAGGAGTCCCCGTGACCGCCCGTTCCGTCCCCCCGTACACACCGCACGGCACGCCCGGGATCGCGGCCGCCACCACCGACCTGACGAAGGTCTACGGCAGCGGCGACACCCGGGTCGTGGCCCTGGACCGGGTGAACGTCGCCTTCCGCGAGGCCGAGTTCACCGCGATCATGGGGCCCTCCGGCTGCGGCAAGTCCACCCTGCTGCACTGCGTCGCCGGGCTGGACACCCCCACCTCCGGATCCGTGCGAGTGGGCACCACCGAGCTGGGCCCGCTGGCGGACCGGCAGCTCACCCAGCTGCGCCGCGACCGGATCGGGTTCGTCTTCCAGGCGTTCAACCTGCTGCCGACACTGACCGCGCTGGAGAACATCACACTGCCGTCGGACATCGCCGGACGCCGCCCGGACCGGCAGTGGCTGGACCGGGTGATCTCCCTGGTGGGCCTCGGCGAGCGACTCGGGCACCGTCCCGCGCAGCTGTCCGGCGGCCAGCAGCAGCGCGTGGCCGTGGCCCGCGCCCTCGCCTCCCGCCCCGCGATCGTCTTCGGCGACGAACCCACCGGGAACCTCGACTCCCGGGCCGGGGCCGACATCCTCGGCTTCCTGCGCGAATCGGTGCACGAGCTGGGCCAGACCGTGGTCATGGTCACCCATGACCCCGTCGCCGCCGGGTACGCCGACCGCGTGCTCTTCCTCGCCGACGGCCGCCAGGTCGAGGAGATGGACCGGCCCACGCCGGACCGGGTCCTGGACCTGATGCGGCGTCTTCCCGCCGGAGGCCCGCGCACCGGCTGACCCGCCCGTCCCTCCCGCCCCGGGAGCAGTTCCCGAAACCCGGACCCGAACCGCGTCCATCGCCCGTCGCCTTCGAGCCGGCCACCCCGCCACCCACCCGGAAGCCCCATGCTGAGAACTGCGCTGCGCACCCTCCTGGCCCACAAGTCCCGCCTGGCCATGACGGTCTTCGCCGTCGGCCTCGGTGTCGCGTTCGTCAGCGGCACCCTCGTCTTCGCGGACTCCACCGCCGCGGCCCACCGTGCCGCCGCGTCGAAGAACTTCGCCGGCATCGCGGTGGCCGTGACCGCGACGTCGCCCCCGCCGGGGGCGCCCGCCGAACCGCAGGCGGACGTGCTCGACGACGTCCTGGTCCGGACGTTGGCCGCCGTGCCCGGCGTCGCCGCCGTACGGCCGTCCGTCGACGGCTCGGCCGTCCTGAACGCGGCCGACGGCACCCCGCTGCGGGCCGGCCGGGCCTGGGCGCACCCGGCCGCCGCCTACGTCCCCGGCCCGGACGGCAAGGACGGCCGCTTCCCGCTCGTCGAGGGCCGGGCCCCCGCCGGCGACGGTGAGATCGCCGTGGACCGCGGCACCGCCGACGCGGGACGCCTCCGCCTCGGGGACACGGTCACGCTGGCCACCGACGGCCCGGTGATGACCGCACGGCTCGTGGGCGTCGTCACCACCGACGACACCCGGGTGACCGCCGGCGGAACCCTCACCCTGTTCGACCGGGCGACCGCCCAGCGGCTGTTCGCGACCCCCGGCCACTACACCGGCCTCGACCTGACCGCCGTGCCCGGTACCGCTCCGGCCGACCTCGCCCGCCGGGTCACCGGCCTGCTCCCGGCCGGCCGCGCCGAGGCCACCACCGGAACCGCCCTCGCCGCCCGACAGGCCGTCCTCGTCGACACCCTGACCCGGGGCTACGAGAAGGTGCCGATGGTCTTCGCCGGGGTCTCCCTGTTCATCGGCTCGTTCCTCGTCGTCAACACCTTCACCATGCTCGTGGCACGGCGCACCCGGGAGATCGCGCTGCTGCGAGCGATCGGCGCCTCCCGCCGCCAGGTGTCCCGGTCCGTCCTGCTGGAGGCCACCCTGGTCGGCGTGATCGCGTCAGCGGCAGGCTTCCTGGTCGGCCTCGGCATCGCCGAGGTCCTGCCCGCCCTCCTGGGCACCGACGGGAGCACCCTGCCCCGGGGGCCCCTGGTGGTCGGCCCGCGCTCCGTCGCGGCCGCGCTCGCCGTGGGCGTCGGCGTCACCGTGCTCGCCGCGTGGCTGCCCGCCCGACGGGCCGCGAAGGTCGCGCCCGTCGAGGCGATGCGCACGGGCGGCCGGCCGCCCGCCGCCGGCCGGTCCCGGCTCCGCGGCCTGGCCGGTCTGACCCTCCTCGGCGCCGGCGCGGGCCTGCTGATCCCGCTCACCGGCGCCGAGGACGCCTCCGAGGCGAACCTGCGGAACGCCATGGCCGGCTGCGGCCTCCTCGTCGCCGCCCTGATCGTGCTCGCGCCGCTGCTCGCCGTCCCGGTGATCCGGCTCACCGGCCGGCTGACCGGCCGCCTCGGAATCACCGGGCACCTCGCCCGGGAGAACGCGCTGCGCGACCCGCGCCGCACCGCGGCCACCGCCGCCACCCTGCTGGTCACCACCGCGCTGGTCGCCGGGCTCGCCGTCATCGGACACTCCACCGGGCAGGCCCTCGACCGCCGGGCCGCGGCCGGGCTCGGCGCCGACTACGTGATCGGCACCCGCTCCACCACCACCGGCATCGACCCGGCCGCCGCACGGCGGGTGGCCGACACACCCGGCGTGCGGACCGCGAGCCCCGTCACCGACGCCACCCTGTTCACCGGCGGCGGTGTCCGGACGATCTCCGGCGTCGACCCCGCCACCGTGGACGCCGTCATGAAGCTCCACTTCGTCAGCGGCTCCGCGAAGGACCTCGGACCGGGCCGGATCGCCGTCTCCGGCACCGTCGCCCGCGAAACCGGTGTGACCACGGGCGGCCTGCTCGACGCCCGCATGGGCCGCGGCGGGCAGTTCACCCGGTACACCGTCGTGGGCGTCTACCAGGACAACCCCGTCGCCCACGACGCGCTGGGGGCCCGTGCCGAGGTGGCGGAACACGGCTTCCTGCCCGGCACCGTTCAGCGCGTCCTCGTCCGCACCGACGGCGGCACGGTCTCGAAGGCCGTCGAGGACCGGCTAAGGGCCGCCGTCGGCAACAACCCGCTGCTGGACGTGCGGGACCGGGCGCAGATCGTCCGCGAGGCCGCCGGCCCGGTGGGTGACCTGCTCGACGTGATGTACGGCATGCTCGCCATCGGCGTGGTCATCGGCGCGCTCGGCATCGCGAACACCCTGGCCGTGTCCGTCGCCGAACGGACCCGCGAGATCGGCGCACTGCGCGCTCTCGGCATGGACCGCACCGGGATCCGGCGGATGATCCGCCTGGAGGCGGTGACCGTCGCCGCCTTCGGTACCCTCCTCGGCCTGGCCGGCGGTGTGTTCGGTGCCTGGGCGGTCGGCTCGCTCGCCAACGGCGCGATCGAGCAGTACTCCCTGGTGCTGCCCTGGGGGACACTCCTCCTCGTCTGCCTGCTGTCCCTGGCGACCGGCGCGCTCGCGGCCGCCGTCCCGGCCCGCCGGGCGGCCGCCCTCGGCCCGCTCGAAGCCGTCGCGCAGGCGTGACGGCTCGGGCACCCGGTCCGGCGCGGGGCGCCACCGCAGCCGGACGGGGGGCCGACCGAAGCGGTTCGGGGCGGCCACCGAGGAATCGTGCTCGGCCGGCACCTTTCGGTATTCGTGGCGATCTTGCCCTGCTTGAGTGGGAACACCTCCGCAGCACGTCGGAGGACGTCCACATCCCTCGATGACAGGAAGAATCATGACGTCCCGTAGCCAGACGACCACCCCCGCCCTCGTGTCGGAGCAGCAGGGCCCCGCGCGCCGTTCGCGGCTGCGTCTCGTGTTGGCCGGCGCCGCCGCCCTCGCCGTCGTCGGCGGCGGTGCGGTGCTCGCCGCCGACCACATCGCCGGGTCGTCCGACTCCGCGCAGCAGTCGCACAGCCTCGCCCAGGGCTGGAAGGGCCGCTACTGAAAAGGCCCTGACACGGCCTGCGTGACGCCGCCGGTCGTTCCACGGCTGCGGCGGGCGCTGCTGTGGGCGCCCTGTTCCCGGCGGTTCACGATCCCGCACCGGCGGCACGCTCCTGCCGGCGGTGTCCAGCGGGTCGGCGGTGATGCGAGCCCCTCCGGGGCGCCCGCGCCACCGCGTCCGGCCCGGTGACGGCGGGGTCCGCGACCGCTCGGTCGGGCCTCCCCCCATACTGGGGGACCCCTCCCGGCCCGTCACGGCCGGCGCGGGCCCACCGGGTGGTGCCGATCGGTCCGACCGATCGGCACCACCCGGTCCCGTGAGAGGCGTCCGGAGAGTCCGCCCGCACCGCGGGGACCCACCCGCCGCCCGGCGCTCCCCCACCGAAAGGCCCGCGCATGCCACCGATTCCCGCCGCCCCGGACGCCCCGGCTCCGGACGCCCCCGCCCCGGACACCGCCGGACCGCAGCCCACCCCCCGGCTCGGGCCGGCCTACCGCTTCGTGGCCGCCGTCGGCGGTATGGCCTGCCGCCTGGCCGGCCGCTCGGACTGGCGGGGCACCGAGCACTTCCCCCGGCAGGGCGGCTACATCACGGCCGTCAACCACAGCTCGGCCTTCGATCCGTTCGTCTACGGGTACTTCCAGTACCGCACCGGCCTGCCGCCCAGGTTCTTGATCAAGTCCTCGCTGTTCGCGCGGCCGCTCGTCGGCCCGCTCCTGCGGGCGGCCGGGCAGATACCGGTGGAGCGTGCGAGCAGCCGGGCGGCGCAGGCCCTGGACGGGGCGCGCGAGGCACTCGCGCGCGGCGAGTGCGTGGCGATCTACCCGGAGGGCACCCTCACCCGGGATCCCGACCTGTGGCCGGGGCCGGGAAAGACGGGCGCCGCCCGCCTGGCACTGTTGACGCGGGCACCGGTCGTCCCGGTGGCGCAGTGGGGCGCCCACCGCGTCGTCCCGCCGTACGGCCTCGGCGGACGACGGGTCAGGTTCCGGCCCCGGCCCACCTTCGTGGTGGCGGCCGGCCCACCGGTCGACCTCGCCGACCTCTACGACCACGAACCCACCGCCGCCGTCCTGCGCGAAGCAAGCGCGCGGATCATGGCGGCGATCACCGCCGTCCTGGAGGACATCCGCGGCGAGCAGTACCCCGGCCGCCCGGGCGAGGCCGGCACACCGGCCGCACGACCCCTCGCGTCCTGACCGGCCGGCCGTCGTCGGGTTCGGAGACCGTGCTGGCCGCCGCGGTGAAGGCGTACCGCTCCGCCGCCGGCGGCTGACGCCGAGCACCGCCCCGTACCGAAGGCCCTGCCTGGCCGCCCGTGCTCCTCGGGGGTCCCCCTCCCCCGCGAGGGTGAGCCGTTCCGTTCTCACGACGGAGGCGCCGCAACCGCGGTGACCACGATCGTGGAGTCAGCAGGTATTCAGCGAGGCAGTCGGCGCGACATCCGGCACGGCAGCGGCCACCGAACCGGTGGGCGAAGTCCGGCTGTCCGCACCGATTCGGGCGCTCGGACCAGGAGGACTTCCCATGACGGTTCGCTCCATTGCGGCGAGGCTGCACGGCCGGACGGCGGCGGGTGTTCCCCGCTGGGCGGTCCGGGCCGCGTACGCGACCTCCCTGACCGTGTTGCCCGCCGGCCTCTGGCGGATCCTGAGCGTCGACCTGCGGTTGCCGCTGATGGAGGCCCCGAGCGACGGCCGCCCGCCGCCGGCCTGGTTCGGCGGCGAGTGGTGGTACGTCATCGCGCTGAGCCTGACCAGCGAGGCCCTGGCGTTCCTCGCGGTCGGCCTGGTCAGCGAGTGGGGCGAGGTGTGGCCCCGGTGGATCCCCGGCCTGGGCGGCCGCCGGGTGCCGGTCCTCGCCGCCGTCATCCCGGCCGGGCTCGGTGCGACGGTGAACACCCTGCTGTGGCCGTACTCACTGACCATGATCAGCATCGGCCGCAAGATCAACGGCGACGTCAACCCCGGTACGAACCCGCACGGCTGGCAGGCCGTCGTGTTCTACGGCTCGTACTGGCCGCTGGCCGCCTGGGGGCCGCTGCTCGGCGTCCTCACCGTGCACTACTACCGCCGTCGCCGCGCCACCGGGACCGCCGGGGCCACCAGGACCGCCGCCACGGCGGGCGGGAGTGCGTCCCCGGTCGCGACGTCACGGTGAGACGCCGGCCCGTGGTGGTGCCTCCGGGGCACCTCCACGGGCGTCCGGGCCGCACGGCACCCGGCCCAAGCTCTGCGGTTCCTCAAATCTCTTGCCGTACACGGAGCGTGTCGGCCACCATCCAGCCATGGCACGATTCCTGGACCTGAACACCAAGCGCAACTCCGTCCTGCTCATCCGGGACTCCGACACGGTCGCGGCAGCCCTGAAGCAGGCACTGGCCGAGGCCTCGCCGGAGGAACGCCCGGGCCTGGAGCGCGCCGTCGCAGTGGTCGAGTCCACCGCCGCCGCCACGGAGACCCGGCTGCGTGCCACCTGGGTCCGCTCCCGGCTGGCCGCCGCCGGCTTCACGGGCGACATCGGCTCGGTCCACGCGCTGAAGGCGCTGCGCCAGGCGGAGCCGGGCCTGAGCCTGCTGTCGGCGGTGGAACTGCAGAAGGACGCGGTGGCCGAGCCCGCCTGACCGGCCCCGCCCCGCCGCCGGACGTCGCCGAGCGTGTTGGACGGCAGCCTGGCCAGCAGGCGGGCGCCCTGGACCGGTGCGGCAGGCCGAGAGCAGAACCGAGAGTCAGCAGGTCCCGGCGCTGGCGGCGGCGCCGGGCCCGCTTGCGGCAGGCCGGCCCGCAGAACGTCTGCCGGGCGGGCGCGTCCTTCGGCAGTGCCGTCCGGCACCACGGGCAGCGCCGAATCCTTCGGGTCACGCCACCAGCGTCCCGCGTCCGCGGTGGTCGGGCACGGGGCGGTGCCGTTGCCTCCGGCCCGCCGAACCCGTTGCCCGGCCGCCTCGCGAATGTGCCCCCGCTACGTCCTACTTCTCCTCCGGCTCCCAGGCGCGGAGCAGGTCGAGCAGCCCTGCGTCTCCGTCAACGTGCAAGGATTCGGCCGGGATACGGTCGTACAAGTAGAGGACCAACTCACTGGCCGTGCCATGGACGGAGGCGCCGGCTGCGTCCGAGTCCTCGCCGGTCGCGGCAGTGGGCGCGGGGATGCGGGTGGAGCGCGCGCCGTCGCCGTCGACCGTGAGGCGCCAGGAGCGGCCCTCGGCGGCGTGGAAGTCGAAGGCCGTGGGCTTGTGCGGCCAAGCACTCGGCGTTCCGCAGACGGTGAACAGGAACTCCTCCACACCGTCGAGTACCACCTCGACCGGCAGCGGCTGCGGGGCGCCCCAGGCGAGCTGGGCGTCGTACGTGTGCACCGCGGTCTCCTGGACCCGGTGCCGGGCGACACCGCCGGAGGTTGGCGGTGACTGCGACGCAGGCCACCACGTCCAGCAACCGCTCTCCGGTCCTGCCTCGCGCAGGGCGCTCAGCAGAAGCTGCGTCGACGCGGCCAGCCAGGACAGCAGGACCTCACGCTCCCGCGGCACTACCAGAGCGGCGCGCGCAGCGGCGGCCTCGGCCGGGGGAGCGTCGGCAGGCCCCGCACCGACGATGGCGGCCCAGAAACGGTCTCCCCCACCCAGGTGCTTCACCAGATCGAACAGCGTCCACCCGGGGCAGGTCGGCACCTGTGCGTCAAGACTGGGCGCGGCGGCGACCGCGGCGCGGAAGGCGGTCGACCGTTCATCGATCAGTCGCAGCAGGTCGAGGAACTCAAGATTCTTTTCCACGCCGGATGTCTATCACCGTGCTCCGGTGATTGGACAGCGATTTTCACAGTCGCCACCGGTCGGCCGTCGCGGACGTCCTCGCCTCCCACCGCTCGGGTGACGAGCTGCGCACTGCTGCGAGGACGCTGGTGGTGGCGGTACGCCAGGCGTCGTGCCTGTGCTCTGGCCTCGCCGCGCGGCCGGGCACCTCGGCGACGTGACGTCCATCCGGTGCGCGCGGTCATGCTGCCGCTCGATGTGACGGACGCGGAGGTCACGACGGCGGAGGAGGACCGGTCGGGTCGGGAGTTCATGTCGCGCCAGGAGAACCGGCCGGGCCGGGTCCGGCGGGTCCGGCGCCGCCTGGGCGCCGGCGGGGGCCGGGGACACCAGCCACCCGGCGACCCGAGTTTCCACCGCACGGCATCGCCGTTGCCATGGAACAAACGTCACGACCTGGGAAGACAGCCATTTCAGCCATGCGAACCGTCGACAGCCAAAGGATGTTCTCGGCAGGTCGGACGGGAGCCAGTCGGGCAACGAGATCGGGAGCCACTGAAGGCGTCGGAAGAACAGGACTTGCCGTCAGAGCTTCATGATCGGCCGGGAGTTGCGGAACCGCCCCGGTCGAGTGACGCGACAGGCCCGTCAGTGTTCGCCGAAGAAGATCTCTCGGACCTCGCGGACGGCGTAGTAGACCAGCACGTAGCCTGCCGCGGGGTCGGCCCACCACCAGCCCAGCGTGGAGTTCAGGACCAGGCCCACGAGGACGGCGGCGGCGAGCAGGCCGTCGATCAGGGTGACCCGGCCCTCGGTCTTGAGGACCGGGTTGTCCAGCGCGGCGCCAGTACGGGCTTTGCCCGCTGCCAGGGCGAACATCACGGCGGCCGTCACCGCGGTCCAGGTAATACCCAGTGCGGAGTGGTGCGGGTGGAAGCCGGTGGCCAGCACCACGGTGGACTGCACCAGGAGGTACAGGGCGAGGAGGGCGAAGCCGGCGCCGATCAGCCGAAGTGCGCGGCGTCGGCGGGCCTCGCCCGTGCCGGACAGTTCCCAGATCACCACGGTGGACGCGCCGATCTCGATCAGCGAGTCCAGACCGAAGCCGGCCAGGGCCACTGAGCGGGCGGAGGTCGCGGCCACGGCCAGCACCACGATGCCGACCGTGTTCCAGCCGAGCGTGGCGTATTCCAGGGCGAACCCACGGCGGAGCGCGGACTGGCGGGGGATCTTGTTCGGGGTGGTCACTGCGGCATCGTTCCGTCCCGATCAGTAGCCGTCGTGCCCCGGCACCAGCAGCCGCCCGGCTCGGCCGTCCGAACCAGCGCCCCACGTCGTCCCGGCCACGGTCTGCCGCTGTTCCGCCAGTTCACTCGGCCTCCCCTGTTGCCCGACAACCGGCCCCGAATCACGCTACCCGAGTGGCTCCGAAACAACGACCTGCCCGATGGCCGGAGGAGCCCCCGCCGACTCCCCGCGCGGCTGGAAGCCACCGGCACCCGGGGGAAGGCGCCCCACCCGCCGTCCGGCCGGACGGAGCGGCCCGGGCACGGCACCGCCGGATCGGCCGCAGGCCGATGCCCCACCGCCCGCCTCGAGCAACGGCATTGCCGCGGAGCGGTCCGGGCATCCGGTGGTTCCTCCGGCTCCGGGCGGCCCGCCGGGTCCGGCCGGTCCCGACCCGTCCCGACCGGCCCGGGCCGCCCGCGTGGCGGTCGGTCAGGCGGGGATGCCGCAGTACTGCTGCTGCTTGCCGATCGCTCGGTAGACGCAGTCCGCCGTCTCCACCAGCCGCAGGACCGCTTCGCGGTTGCGGCTGGTCTCGCGGCCGATGACCTCGTCGGGCGGGTAGAAGCCTCCGCCGCTGCCGCTCGGGCCGGGGTACATCTCGAAGGTGTAGGCGAAGACCCGTTGGGCGCCCCACAGCCAGTCGTCGATCGCGCCGTCGGTGATGTAGAGGTCGCTCGACTGCTCGGGCGTGTAGCCGTTGGTGGCGGCCATGGTGCGGCCGAGGGTGGCGAAGGTGTTGTACTCGTCGGCGGTCATGCCGGCGGGGGTGTCGGTGGTGGTCCAGCCGAACGGCCAGAGCACCAGCTGACTGTAGGTGTGGAAGTCGATGGCGGCGGTGATCTGCTGCTTGCCGCCGACGACCCGGCTGCGGACGAAGTCGGCGACCACCTTGGTCTCCGTGGCCGACTCCGGCGCGCTGCCCCGGTAGGTCTCGTTGGAGGTGGAGCCGGAGGAGCCGCCGCAGCAACCCCACTTGTAGTTCCAGTTGCGGTTGAGGTCGGTGCCGACGCTGCTGCTGCCGGCGTTCGGCTGGCGGTCCTTGCGCCAGCTGCGGTAGCGGCCGGTGGCGATGTCGTACTCGCCGCCGTCCGGGTTGAGGTCGGGGATCACCCAGATCTCACGGCTGTTGACGGCGTCGGCGATGCGGCTGTCGGTGGCGTACTTGTCGCCGAACTCGTGCAGCAGGTAGAGCGCCATCTCGACGGTGAGGTGCTCGCGGGCGTGCTGGTGGGCGGTGAACAGCACCTCGGGCTCGTTCTCGTCGGTGTTGACGTTGTCGCTGATCTTCACCGCGACGATCGGCCGGCCCTCGTAGGAGGTGCCGATGACGCGCTTGCTCATGATGTCCGGGTGCGCGGCGACGACGGCGTCGATGTCGGCGGTGGCCTCGGCGTAGTTGTGGTAGCCGGAGTCGGCCTGCGGGAAGTCGTACACCGCGCCGGCCACTCCCTCGCTGCCGGACCCGTCGCCGTAGCGGGGGCCGGGCAGCGCGACCGGGGACCAGCCGAGCGCCCGCAGCCGGGCGGTCTCGGCGAGGGTCGCGGTGACCACCACCGCGTCCGGCAGGACGGCGTCGACGGAGGCGCCGGTGGCGGCGACGGCGGTGCGTTCGGCGACGGTCCGGGGGCCGTCGAGCCGGTACTGCCGGGCCGCGTCGGTGCCGAAGTCGGCCTCGGCGCCGGTGTCGGCGGTCGCGGATGCGGGGACGGCCGGGCGGTCGGGGGAGGCGGCCCGGGCGGTGATCGGGGTGGCGAGGGCGAGGGCCAGCAGTACGGCGGTGGCCGCAGCGGGCTTCCCTCGGCGGGGCAGTCGCATGACTGTCCTCCTGTGGGGGGTCCGTGGGGGCGGAACGGTGGAGGAGGTGAGGCGCGCGCCAGCATGATGGTCCGCCAGTGTCATGAGTTCGTCAAGACATCGGAAAGACCGACCGTTCTCGACCCGGGTGAGGACCGCCGACCGACCCGTCTCCCGCACCACCGCCCCCAACGCGCCGAAGGCGGCTCCGTCCTGCGGGTCGGTCAGGCATCCGTAGCGGGCCGACCGGAACGCGCGGGCGTCCGCGAGCATCGCCGCCGCCTCCCCCGACCCCCGACCCCCTGCCCCCTGCCCCCGGCGAACCGTCAGCCGAGGGCCGCGAGGATCGGCGCCCAGGTGGTGCCGGTGAGCGCGGCCACCGCCTGCTGCTCGGTGAGCGGGGGCGCGGCCCGGGTCGGCTTCGGCACCTCACTGCCCGTGCCACCGCCGGTGCTGTTCCACTGCACCATCTGGAGCTGCGCACCGGTCGCCTTCAGGGTGACCGTCACCGTCCAGCGGTGGGCGGCATCGACGTTGCCGGTGTGCTTGGCCACGTTCCGCTCCGACATCACCAGCGCCCCGCCGGGGATCTCGGCGCTGCTCGGCAGCTCGCGCAGCGTGCAGGTGTCACCGTCGGCCCGCGCGGGTGCCTGGTCGCAGCTCAGCCCGTCCCCGTCCCTGAGCGGCAGCTGGAGCCGCACGGCCGAGACCCCGACGCTGGCGAGGCCCTGGCCGTCGTCGAGGACCAGGCTGCCGTTGGCGACGAGGCCGCGGGACGGGTCCGCGGGGTCGTTTCCCTGTCCCTTCTCCTCGCTGAACCGGCCCCCGGGGAACGTGCCCTCCAGGGCCTGGATCATCTGGGTGTCGGTGATCGCGGTCCGGGGCGCCGCCATCGGCGTCATCTCCCGGTCGGATCCCCCGAGACGGCTCCCGAGCATTCCGGGAACCACCAGGCCCACCGCCGCGATCGCGGCGCAGGCACCGGCCCCGGCGGCGACGACGCCGGCGACGCGCCGACGCTTGCGGCTCCGCCCGCGCTCGACGGCTCCGCCCAGGAGCGCGGTGAGATCGGGATCGAGGGAATCGGTCGTACGGTCGAGGGCACGGGCGAGGTCTGTTTCGAACGGCATGCCGGCGTCACCTTCTCTGTGTGCTGATGGGGGGGTTGTGCGACTGCTGCGACCTGCTCGGCGTGCTCAGTGCGGAACCAGGTCCGACAGGCTGTCACCGAGCAGCGCACGCACCCTGCCGAGTGCCCGGGTGCCCTGGGAACGGACCGCGCTGCTGCTCAGCTTCAGCATCTGCGCGGTCTCCTCGATGCTGCGGTCCTCCCAGTAGCGCAGCAGGAGCACCGCCCGGTCGCGGGGCGGGAGTTGACCGAGCGCGTCCAGCAGCGTGAGTCGCAGCGCGGTGTCCGGCCCGGCCGCCGCCCCGTCGGGCAGGTTCCCGACCGGGCGCTCCGTGCTGCTGCGCCGACGCCGCAGACTGAGGAAGGTGCGGACCAGCACCGTCTGCGCGTAGGCCGCCGGGTTGTCCGCACCGGCCACCCGCTTCCAGTGCACGTACACCCGGCCGAGGGTCTCCTGGACCAGGTCCTCGGCCAGGTGCGCGTCACCCGCCGCGAGGACGTACGCCGAGCGGTACAGCGCCTTCCCCCTCGCGGCCACGAACTCCACGTACTCGTTCTCCCGTGCAGACTTCACTCGGTCCCCGCCCGTTCCCTCGTCTCGCGATCCCCGTGCATACCCCTCATGACTACGCGGGCCGCCAGGATGTCGCGCGGCGCGGGAGATTTTCCCGGGGAAACCCCGCCCGCCGCCCGCGCACATCCGCCGGGCGCCCTCCACGAGCGGCCCGGCCGCTGATCCGAGACCGGTTCACCGTTCACGAAGCCGCTGCCGGGATTGACCTCCCCGCGCAGGTGCGACGCCTCGACGGCGCGCTCCGGGCGTTGTGCCTCGTGCGGAACGCCCCAGGTCTCGCACGACTTCCGGTGCCGCGGCCGCCGGCCGGCCCGGGCGTGCGTCAGTCGGCCTCGGGCCCGAAGCGGCGCCGGTACGCGGTCGGGGTGATGCCCGTCCCGCGGCGCATCAGCGCCCGCAGGTTGGCGGCGGTGCCGAGGCCGCTGCGGCGGGCGACGACCTCGAAGCGGCTCTCGCCCCGTTCGATGAGCCAGCAGGCCAGGGTGAGCCGTTCGGCGGTGAGCCACGCCAGCGGGGTCGTTCCCAGCTGTGCCCGGAAGCGGCGGTGCAGTGTGGCCGGGCTGACCGCCGCCCGTTCCGCGAGGTCCGACACTGTCAGGGGCGCGTCGAGCCGTTCCTGTGCCCAGGCGAGGACCGGGGCGAGGGACTCGTCGGGCAGGTCGGGCATGGGTCGCTCGACGAACTGGCGTTGTCCGCCGTCCCGGTGCGCCGCGAAGACCAGCCGTCGGCTGACGGAGTTGGCGACCTCCGCGCCGTGGTCGCGGCGGACCACGTGCAGCCCGAGGTCGAGTGCGGCGGCGCTCCCGGCGGCGGTGAGGATGTCGCCGTCGTCCACGAACAGCACGTCCGTTTCGAGGTGGACGGAGGGGAACCGGGCCCGGAAGGAGTCCGCCCACTGCCAGTGCGCGGTGGCCCTGCGCCCGTCGAGGACGCCGGCCTCGGCCAGGGTGAAGGCCCCGCTGCAGAAGCCCATCAGGCGTGCCCCGCGCGCGTGCGCCCGCCGGACGGCGTCCAGCACCGCGCGGCGGCGGGGCACCTCGGGGTCGGGACGGTTGGGGACGATCAGGGTGTCCGCGGTGTCGGCCGCCTCCAGGCCCGCGACCCCGGTGAGCGTGAAGAACCCGTCGCGCATCAGGGTGCGCGGTTCGGGGGAGCACAGCCCGAAGTCGTAGAGGTCGCGCCCGATCTCCGGTCTGCGCAGGCCGAAGACCTCGGTCGCGCAGCCCAGCTCGAAGGGGTTGGAGTTCTCGTCCACGATCACGACCACCCGGTGGACACCCGCCGCGCGCACGTGCTGCGAGGATTCTTTCGTCATGTGCGATTCCTAGCACTCACGCCGGTCGGGCGTCGCGGCGCAGGATGGGCCCATGAGCAACCGACCCGTCTCCCTGCACACGGCGCTGGCCTCCTTCGACGCCCTGTGGAGCCCGCGCATCGTGACGCGCGTCAACGACTACGACGTCCGCGTCGCCAAGGTCGAGGGCGAGCACCTCTGGCACGCCCACGACACCACCGACGAGTTCTTCCTGGTCCTCGACGGGGAACTGCACATCGCCCTGCGTGAGCCCGCCGGCGAGCGCACGGTCGTGCTGCCGCGAGGGGCGGTCTTCACCGTCCCCCGCGGCACGGAGCACAAGCCGTCCGCGCCGACCGGCGCCGCGATCCTCATGTTCGAGCCGACCGGCACGCCCACCGTGGGCGACCGCCACGACGAGGTCCCCGCCCACGTGGACGCGACGACGGGGCACGCCCTCGACGCCTGACCGCGCACGCCCTCGCCGCCCGAGCGGTGCGGGGCGGTGAGGTAGGGACCGGTCGACGTCAGGCGGGCAGGTACGCCGAGTACAGCACGCTCGACTTCGGTTCGAGGGAGCCGCCGAGCAGTGCGGTCGCCGTCGCTTCGGCGTGCGGGCCGGCGCGGATGTCAGCCCGTGGTGAGCGTGCGGCCGAGGAGGGGCAGCAGCCGGTCCCAGTGGAGCTGCAGCGCGGCGGGGTCGAAGGCGTCGGTGTCGGACATGGTGAAGCCGTGCACGGTGCCGGGGTAGATCTCGGAGGTGTAGCCGACACCGGCGGCGTCCAGGGCCCGGTCGAGTTCGCCGAGGTCCTCGGGCGTCAGGTCGGATTCGGCGTGGCCGAGGTGGACCTCGGCGGTGAGCGTGGAGAGGAGGCGCTGCCGGTCCGGCCCGTCCGCGCCCACGGGGCCGTGGAATCCGGCGACGGCGGCCACTCGGCCCGGGTGGGCCGCGGCGGTGCGCAGCGCCAGGAGGCCGCCGATGCAGTAGCCGGTCACCGCGACCGGTCCGGCGCTGACCTCGGGCCGGCCGGTGAGGAACGCGAGGTAGGCCTCGGCGTCGCTCAGGACGCGTTCGGTGGTGTGCGCCCTGATCAAGGGCATCACCTGGGCGACGAGCGCGGGCCGGGCGTCTTCCCCGATGTGCGCGGGGAGGTCGACCACCGGTGTCGGACCGTGCCGGTGGAAGAAGTTGGGGACGAGCACGTAGTACCCGTGCCCGGCCAGTTCGCGGGCGATCTCGCACAGCGCGGGCCTGATGCCGAAGGCGTCCCCGTACATCAGCACCCCCGGGTGGCGCCCGCCGTCGTCGGGGAAGGCGGCGAAGGCGTCGGCCTGGCCGTCCTCGGTGGGGATCTGCAGCGTCGTGGTGGGAATGGCGGCTCTTCCTTCTCTCACGTTCTCAACAAACGTTCGTCTCACTAACGATTTGGCACGAGCGAACGTACATCGTTAGTCTCACTAACGCAATGGAGAGGAGGGTCCCATGAGCAGAGCCGAAACCCCGGATCCGCCCGAGAACGCCGCGCCCGAGGACGGGGCGCCGGACGACGGCGCCCCCGAGACCCCCGACCGGCTGCGCCGTCGGGCGAGCCGCCTGCTGTCACAGCTCACCACGCAGTCGGACCGCCTGATCAACGAGGGCCTGGCCCGGGTCGACGCCCGCAAGTGGCACTACGCCGTGCTCGCCTCCCTGCAGGAGTACGGGCCCGGCAGCCAGGCCACGCTGAGCCGGCGGTCCGGCATCCACCGCAGCGACATGGTCGGCGTCCTCAACGAACTGGCCGAACGCGACCTCGTCGAACGGGTGCCGGACCCCGACGACCGGCGCCGCAACATGATCACGATCTCCGCCCGGGGCCGGCGTCACCTGCAGCACCTCGACGAGGTCCTGGACGACCTCCACGACGACCTGCTCGCGCCACTGAACCCGGCCGAACGCGACCAGTTCACCCAGTTGCTCACCCGCCTGCTGGACCACCACACCCGGACCGCCCGAACCGCGCGGTCCGCGCCGTGACGGTGGTGCACGATGGGGTTGACCGCGTACCGATCAAAGGAAGCCTCGTGGTCGACCCCGCGCTCAAGCATGCCCTGCGCCACCTCCGGTTCGTGAAGTCGCAGCAGCCACCCGACGCCGACTCCGTCGAGTTCGCCGACTGGCGCGAGAGCATCGCCGGGGCCTTGGAGGCGTCGGCCCGTGCGCTGGTCTTCGAGGAGGACCGGGCCAGAGCCGGAGCAGAGGCAACAGCGGCGCGAGAGCAGGCCGCAGAGGTCCGGCGCCGGGCTGGGATCAGGGCCGACGCGCGCTGACACTGCGGGCGGCCGTCCGGAGCCGCGGGGCGACAGGCCGGCGGGCCGCGCGTCGGCCGGAAGATGTCTCCCGGCCGACGCGCGGCCCGCGATGGTGGACGGATCAGCCGCTGACCTCCAGGGTGGTGGGCCAGCCCCGGTCGTCCAGCTTGGTGAACAGCGCCTTGATGTGGTCGGGGTTCAGCTTGATGCAGCCGTAGGAGCGGTAGTCGGAGTCGCCGTCCCAGCGCGTGGCCTCGGTGGTGCCCTGGTTGCCGTCCGCCCTCATCTCGCTGTGGATGAAGAGGTCGGACCGCAGGGTGCCGTCGGAGCACTTCTTGTCGGCGAGGGCGATGGCGAAGCCCTTGATGGTGCGGTCGCGGTGGCGCTCGTGGCCCTCGATCCGGTAGGTCCCGTCGGGCAGCCAGCCCTTGTTGGTCCGGCAGCTGTCGCGGCCCTCGGCGCTCGCGCCGAGGCCGGAACCGGCCCGGTAGGAGGCGATGGTTTCGCCGCCGACACGGACCGAGAGGGTGGAGCGGTCGGGGTGCTCGTGGTTCTTGACGAAGACCAGCCGGACACCGTTGTCCGCCGTCCGGGCCGCCGCCTGCGTCGTCGCCTGCGCCGCGGGCGCGGTGCCGGCCGCGAGCGCGGCCGTGAGGCCGGCGGCGAGCAGCAGCGGGGTGAGGGCCTGCCGGGGGGTGCCGCGGTGGGAGCGCGAGTGGTTCGTCCGCATGTCCTGCTCCTGTTCCTGTACCTGCTCTTGCTTCTTGTTTCGTCCTGCGTCCTGCGTCGGGGCGACGGGCCGTGGTGTGCCCTGGCACGGAGGGCGCGGTGCGCCGTGTACGGCGGGCCGGTTCCGGCGCCGTCACCGAGCCTCCCGGCCAGTGGGGTTGACCGTCCATCAGGTGCGGAACAGTGGAACTTGCACTCTGTCTTGCACCGCGCTGACCTGCACGTGAGCGGCGCGCGGTGCAGGCCGAACCACCCGGGAGGACGCCTGTGGAGCAGCGGGAGAAGGCTTTCGAGGAGGCTGCGGGCGCGTTCGCCCGGGCCCTGGACGAGTGGGCCCGGTGCCTGGCGGAGGTCACCGACGGCGCTCAGCGGCCGTCGCGCAAGGTCCTGGTGCGCCGGCTGCAGCTGGCGGGGCACCGGATCGACGAGCCGCTGCTGTCCTACTGGCTGAAGGGGCACCGGCAACTCCTCGTCGCGAAGGCCAACCGGGTGCCCTCACCGGCCGACTCGGCCGCGCTCGCCCAGGTGCTGCGTCCGGACGCCGCCACGACGGCCGACCTGCTGATCGGGCACGGCGAGGAGATCGCCGCGCTTCGCGCCCGGCTGGTGGAGTTCGGCGGCGCGGGGTGGCGACGGAAGGTGGTCGCCCACCTCGGCGACGCCGACGGCGGGGACGCGGACGAAAGCGCAGACGCGCACGACAGCGCGGACGCAGACGACAGCGCGGACACGGACACGGAAGCGACCCCGAGCGCGCGCATCACGAGCGGCACCGTCGAGGGGCTTGCGACGGCGCACACCATGGACGCGCGCCTCCACCGCGCCACCGTACGCCGGTGGTTGCCCGCGACCGCGGCCGTCCTGGTCGCGGCCGCCGTCCCGCCGTTGTTCCTCCTGTCGGAGCGCGGCGGAACCGGCACGGACCGGGCGACGTCGGCACCACCGCCGCAACCGCCGGCCGCGAGCGTCCCGGCGGACCTGTCGACAGCTGCCCCGGAGCGTCCGGATCTGCCGCTGTTCTCCCCGGCCGCCGGGGCACGGACCGAGATCGGCGGCAATCACCGCTGCGGGCGGGTCCGGTACGTCAACGGTCTCGCGTGGACGCCGTGCACCCGGGTGGACGAGTCCGGCCTGAGCTTCGCGGTCCTGTTGACCAACACCGGTCCCGCGGCGGTGACGGTACGGGCCAAGGTCGGCTGGGTGCGCGCCCGCGACATCCACCCGTGCCCCGGGTCCTGGGGCACGGGTGTGCGGGTCGTGGTGGCGCCCGGCCAGTCGTTGCTGAGCCCCCCGGAGCAGTGCGTCCATCCGCTGCTCCCGGCGACCGCGTTCCAGGCACGGGCCGAGGTCGGCGAGCCGGACGACGTGTCCGTCTACCGCGAGATGTCGATGACGGTCCACATCCAGCCCGACGGCCGCAGGGCGATCTGGGCCGACGAGGCCTGAGGACCGACCGGATCCGGAGGAGACGAGCCGGTGGTCGTCGGGGCAGTCCTCGTGGGTGTGCCGGACGAAGCCGGTGATCACAGCTACCTTGGCGCTGTTCACTCGACGTCGGAGGTTCGCAGCATGGCTCCGGCGAACAAGGACGGCATCGTCTCCGTCACAGGAACCGCTGTCGAGATCTTCACGGACCGCGACGTCAAGGGCGTCGGCCTCGTGCTCCACGACGGCAACGACGACCCGGAGACCGACGGCGGCTCGGTGGGCTCCACGGGAGCACCGCGTACGTCGGAGACGAGTTCGACGACACCGTCTCATCGCTCAAGGTCCGGTCGGAGCACGGTCCCCCTTGGTGGTCGACGAGACGATCAACGGATCGCGCTTTCAACTCGTGGGGCTGCAGCAGCAGAACTCCCTGAGGGTGGATCTCTGGCCGGATGCGGTGACCGAGTCACCACGGCTGCGGCTCGGTCGGGCCCGGCCGAGCCGCGCGCCGTCCTCACCACCGACCGCTCGACCGCGTTCCGCGCCGCGATCGCGTCCGCCCCCGACCTTGACGTCCAGGTCCCGTCCTGCCCGGACTGGACGCTGCGCGAACTGGTGCAGCACCTCGGCGACGGCCGCCGCCGCCAGGCCGCCATCGTCGCGGCGGGCCCGGACGCTGAGCCCCCGGCGAGGACGGACCCGAAAGGCGCCCCGACCGCGCCCCGCGACCGCGAAGCCCTGGACGCCTGGCTCGCCGAGTCGACCGAGCTCATGCTCGACGCGATGCGCGATGCGCGAGGCCGGCCCGGACCGCGGCTGCTGGACCTGGTGGGGCCGCTCGCAGGCCCCGGAGACCAGCGGAGCCGTGGCCCGGCACCAGATCCAGGAGATCGCCGTCCACACCTACGACGCCCAGCCCACCCAGGGGGCCGCACAGCCGCTGCCGACGGACGTCGCGGTCGAGGGCGTCGACGAGTTCCTGACGACCGTCTCGCGACGACCGTCCCCTGGCCGTCCGCCGCGGCGGACGCCCCCTTCTCCGTGTGCCCATGGCCCATGGCCCATGGGCTGATGGGCTGATGGGCTGATGGGCTGATGGGTCAGCGCACGGTGACGGTGAAGACCGGGGAGGCGGTGCTCCCGCTGATGATGCGCAGCTCGTTCAGGCCCTTGAGGCCGAGCTTCACACCGAGCGAGTAGGAACCGGTGCGGGTGGTGTGGACAGAGGCGGGCAGCGTGACCCAGGCGCCGTGCTGCTTCTGCTGCAGGGTCACGGTGTTGCCCGCCTTGAGGCCGGTGGTGGTGCCGGTGACACGGAACAGCTGCCACGCCTGGACGGAGGACACCGACGGCTTGGCGGTGATCCCGGCCTGCGCAGCGTCCGCCTGCACGACGGCCGCGGGCTGGGCGGCGCTGGTGGTGGCGACGGGGGTGGCGGCCACGGCGGTGCCCGCCAGCCCGAGGGAGAGCACGGCGAGGGTGGTCACGGCGGCCAGGCGCAGGTGGTTCCGCTTGGAGGCGATCACGGGTGCACCCCTTTCGAGGGGAGGTGGTTGTTCGGCCCGAAGGCGTCGATGCCGCGGTTCGGGCTCGGCCACCCATAGAGACGCCATGTACCGGACATCAGTTGTCGACGGATCGTCACCAACGTGTAACAGTCGGCGATCATGCGGGGCAGGGACGTCATGCCCCCGTTTCACCCCGACACGCTGGCGTGACGGCCCCTCACCGCGCCGCGTCCCAGGCGGTGACGGTCAACCGGAAGGCACCGATGCCGGAGGGAACCGCCGTGGTCGTCACAAGGACCGAACGGCCAGGGCCAGATCACCGCAGGCCCTTCTCAGTCGCCGCTCCGCAGCTCGTCCAGCCCTGCTGCGAAGACCGGGAGGACGTACTGCTCCGTACCGTGCCCCGGCATCTCGATCTTCTTGAGCTGCCCGCCGACGACATGGGACACCACCGGTACGGGCAGGGCCTCCGGCCAGAGGCCTGTTCGCTTGCCCTCCGAGAGCACCCGGCGGAAGGCGCCGGTGGATCCCCGCAGGCTCCGGCCGTTCGCCTTCAGTTGTTCCGCGGCACACTCGCCTTCGCCTTCGACGATCTGGAGCAGGATCTGTTGCGCCCTTGGCGGCAGGCGGTCGTAGTACGAGCGGGCCCGCTCCGGGGTCCAGTGGTCGTCGGCCACCGCGGTCACGACGGCGGCCGGCATGGCGGCGAGGGCGAGCAGCTTCTCCAGCACCTCGGGGGTCGGATTCTCCACGGTG
Source organism: Kitasatospora sp. NPDC048545 (assembly GCF_040651155.1). Taxonomy (NCBI): domain Bacteria; kingdom Bacillati; phylum Actinomycetota; class Actinomycetes; order Kitasatosporales; family Streptomycetaceae; genus Kitasatospora; species Kitasatospora sp. NPDC048545. The sequence continues at coordinate 53,730 of NZ_JBEZIQ010000042.1, read as the reverse complement.
ATCGTGATCTTCATGGCGCACACCTTGGCAGCCAGAGATTCTGAGCACAAATAACCACGGCAAACACGCTACAGACGAAGCGCGCCTCACGGCGGGGCACGGACCTCTCCCGGGCCGACGTCAGGGACCCGGCCGTGCTCGCAGGGCTCCCCGCCCTGCGCCGGTATCTCCCGCCCCGGGACGGCGGGAGAGCGGACAGCGGACAACGGGAGAGCGGCGACGGCGCCCACACCCAGCGCGTTCACGCCACCTGGCGCGCCTACCTCGACGCCACCCTCACCTGAGAAGGCGGGCGCCGGGCGACCGATCGACTGCTCCTTGTGAGGTCGGTCGTGGTCTTCGCGGTCGAGGCGTCCGCGAAGACCACGTCAGAAGGCCCGGTCAGTGGACCTCGACCTCGACGGCCGTACGGATCTCCAGGGCACGTCGGGCGAGGTCGTCCAGGCGGGTCACGCCCTGCTCGTCGATGACGCCGCCGACCGTCATTCCGTCCGCCCAGATACAGATCGTCCGGGACGCGGTCGGAGCCGTCAGGACCGCGCAGTCGAGCGCGCCGCCGAGCGGGCCGGCCGGGTAGTCCTTGCGGCCGGTCACGGTCTCATTGATCCGGCTGGACACGTCGGACCCCCAGATCCCGCCGAACTGCCGGTCCAACTCCCCGCGGGCGTCCGGGAAGCTGCCGGTCATCCCGGCCACCAGGAGGGTGCTCCGGCCCGATCCGGCGGGGCCGTAGCCCGCCACCGACACGTCCCGGTAGCGGCTCAACGCCGTCAGGTTCTTCTGCAGGTGGCCGCGTTCGGCCACGACCACCTCGTCGTCCGGCATCCGTTCGTGGTCGCCGATCCGGTCCGCGAGGACGATCCGGTGCGGGGGCGGGGCTCCCGCACCGGTCACGGCGGCCACGGTCAGGGCGGTGACCAGGGCGACGACCACCCCGCCCCCGATCCAGGCCCTGCGGGGCACCGTGCGGTACCAGGGCAGCGGGGCCACCGGCTCCAGGGTGTTGGCCCAGATCGCCTGGAGGCCGCTGCGCTTCTCGGGCGGCTGCTCGGTTTCCATTCCCACCATGTCATCTCATTCATGCAAACAAACGTTCAACGGATTGCCGGATGGTACGTCAGCACTCGAATGATGCGCAGCGCATTTCCGGGCCCGACGGACGTTCACCACCCCCGCTGCCCCGCCGGTCGCTGCCGGTCGCTACTGGTCGCTACCGGTCGAGCGGACGCCACCGGTCAGCCGGTCCCCCCGCCGGTCCCCGACCCGTGCACGGCCTGCTCCCAGAGGTCCAGCCCCGCGCGGAGGAGTTCGCGCACGGCCGCGGTCTCCTCAGCCGTCCACGCGCCCTCGCCGGCGGCCGGTTCGAGCGCTTCACCGCCGAAGACCTTCTCGTAGGCGCTGTCGTGAACCGTTCCCTGCACCGGGAGGGGCGGGCCGTCGCTCAGGCTGCGGGACAGGTCCTCGAAGAAGTTCCACGCTTCCAGCAGCAACCCCGCCGAAGCCGAGCCGAGGTCCGGGTGCTCGACCCACCGCCGTACGACGCCCAGGTCGAGAGTGCCCTCGCCCTCCTGGAGGAGCCTCCAGCCGTTGCGGTCACAGTGTTCCTGCAGCGGCGTGTGCTCGTGGAACGCGAGGAGCCTGCCACGTTCGTCGACGGCGAACTCATCGGAGGCATCGCCCTCTCCAGGCCGCCATATCAGCGTCAGGTCCCCTCTCCTGGTGACGATGCGGTACGGAAAGTGGTCAGCCATGCCGGTCTCCCTGGTGCCGGGCGGCACGTGCCACCTCGGTCGTCCTGCCCGCTCGTGCCCGCCGCGTGGTGCCGTCGGATCCGGTGCAACGGCGGGGTGCCGGGTCTGCGGGTCCGGAAGCCGCCCGGACCCGGGACAGCGGAAGAAGGGGGCGGCACCTCCGGTCGGGTCCGTCCCCTGCGCGGACCCGACCGGCAGCCCCCGAGGGGGCGTGGGTGGGACAGGGACGCGTCGACCGGGCTCTGATCGTGTGCGCCTGTCCTGTGCCGTGGGGGTCGAGCTTAGGGAGGTGCGTCTTACCGATCGCTTACCGGTCGCCTTCTGGCCCCTTCCGGTCACCTCTGGTCGGACGGTCGTCGCCAGGCGTGCGGTGAGTGAGGGCCGAGCAAGCCGGGCGGACCCGGCCCCGGGTGGGAGCGCCGTCAGGTGCCGTACGACGGGGTGTCGCCGGGGCCGGTAGCCGGGGTGTCGCTCAGTTCACGGGCCTCGGCGACCACGCGGCCCGCCGACTCGGGCAGCCCGGCGGCGTCGTAGGCCCGGCCGAGCGCCCGGAGCGCCCTCGCGAGGAAGGAGCGCCAGCCACGGGCGCGCCACACCAGGACCGACTCTTCGAGGTACGCGACGGCCGAGGCGTGGTCGCCCGCCGCGAGGTCGAGTTCGCCGAGGATGCCGAGGGCCTGGGCGAGGTGGTGTCCCAGGTCGAAGCGCCGGGCGATGGCGAGTGCGGCCTCCGCGGTGTCGCGGGCGCGGCCGTCGCCGATGGCCGCGTACAGGGTGGCCAGGTAGAGGAGGGAGAACGCTTCCACGTAGCGGTCGTCGAGGGAGCGGGCCATGGCGAGCGAGCGGGTGAGCAGTTCGTCGCCCCGCTCGACCTGGCCGGCCCGGCCGTGGGCGGCGCCCAGGAACTGGATGGCGGTCGCCTCGAAGCGGGTGTTGCCGATCAGCCGGGCCAGGCGCAACGTTTCGGTCAGGTGGTCGATGGTGCGGTCGAGGTCGGTCTCGCCGTACGCGATGGCGATGATCTGGTGCGCCCGAGCCTGGCCGCCCGGGTGGTCGTGGACGGTGGCGAGGTCCAGAGCGCGGCGGGCCTCGTCCAGGGCTTCCTGCTCGCGGCCTTGGGCCACCAGGCTCCAGGCGGCCAGGACGAGCGCATCGGCGGTCCCGCGCGGCTCCCCCACCTGTTCGAACAGGCGCTGAAGGTGCCGTGCGCGGTCCCCCAGGGAGACCATCGTCTGGGTGCCGTCCGCCAGGTCGACCGTCGGATGGGAGCCGTCGGCCGGGGTGGTCCAGGTCGTCACCTCGATGAGGCCCCGGGTGAGCACGGCCGTGCCCAGGTCGTCGCCGGCCGCCCGGCAGGCCTGGAGGGCGGCCAGGTGCGTGGTGCGCCAGTCGTCGTACAGGCCGCGCACGTCGCAGTACTTCTCCTGGCAGGCGGCGAGGTCCCAGGCCAGCGGCACCATGCGCAGCGCGGCGGCCTGCCGGGCGCTCGCGTTCAGCGCCGGCTGCTCGGCGTCGAACCAGGCCATCGGGTCGTCCAGCAGCGCGGCGGTGACGGCGGACGGCAGCGGGTGGCGCGGGGCGGAGCCGTGGATCGGCGCGAAGCAGGGCCCGGGCACCTGGTCGGCCGCCTGTTCGGCCAGCCGGAGCCAGGCGCCGAAGGCCCGTTCGAGCGCGGCGGTGCGCTCGGTCGGCTCGTCGGCGGCCTCGGCGTGCTCGCGCGCGTACAGCCGGACGAGGTCGTGGAAGCGGTAGCGCAGGTGCGGCTCCGTTCCGTCCTCCTGCAGGAGCTGGGCGTCGATGAGCTCCTCCAGCTGCCGCTCCGCCTGCTCCACCGGGACGCCCGCCATCGCCGCCGCGACCCACGGGGCGAAGTCGGGCGCGTCGAGCAGGCCGAGCAGCCGGAACGTGCGGCGGGTCGGCTCCGACAGCCGGGCGTAGCCGACGGCGAAGCCCGCCCGCACGGCCAGGTTCCCGGCCTCCAGTTCGTCGAGGCGCCGCCGTTCGTCGCGCAGCAGGTGGGCGAGCCGGGCCAGGGTCCAGCGCGGCCGGGCAGCGAGGCGGGCCCCGGCAATGCGGACCGCCAGCGGCATGCCGCCGCACAGCTCGACGATCTGGGCGGCGGCCACCGGCTCGGCGGCGACGCGGTGCTCCCCGAGGATGCGGCGCAGCAGTGTCTGCGCGTGGGGGGCGTCGAGTTCGTGGAGGTCGATGAGGCGGGTGCCGGGAAGGGCGGTGAGCGCGGCACGGCTGGTGACCAGGACGGCCGGGCGGGGAACGGCGGGGCGGGGAACGGCGGAGTGGGAAGCGGCGGAGTGGGAAGCGGCGGAGTGGGAAGCGGCAGAGTGGGGTCCGTCGGCCGGGCAACTGGTCGAAGGCGCCGGTGTGCCCGGGAGCAGCGGTCCGATCTGGCGCTCGTCGGCGGCGTTGTCGAGCAGGACAAGCGTGCGGCGGCCCGCAAGCAGGGTGCGGTACAGGGCCGAGCGTTCGTCCAGCGAGGCCGGGATCTCCCGGGGGTCGGCGCCGAGGGCCCGCAGGAAGGCGGCCAGCACCCGGGCCGGGTCGGCGGGCGACTCGTCCGCCCCGCGCAGGTCCGCGTACAGCCGGCCGTCCGGGTAGTCGGCGGCGGCGCGGTGCGCGACGTGGACGGCCAGCGCCGTCTTGCCGATGCCGCCCATGCCGGCGACGACCGGCACCCGACCGGCCGCCAGGACGTCCAGGACCAGCCGCACCTGCTCCTCACGACCGGTGAAATCCGTGACGTCACGAGGGAGTTGGGAAGGCACTCGGGTCCGCCCCGGGTCCGGTCGGGCACCCTCGCGGTCATGGGCCAGCAGTGCCAGGAAGACACTCTGCACCTGCTCGCCCGGCTCGATCCCCAGCTCCTCGGCCAGCCGTCGGCGCAGCGACTGGAAGCGGCGTAGCGCCTCGGCGGCCCGGCCGTCCGCCGCGAGGAGTTGCAGCAGGACGGCGTGTACGGGCTCGTCGAACGGGTGGTCCTCGGCGAGCGCCGTCAGGGCGTGAACGGCGGTCCGGGCCGCGCCAACGGTCCCACCCGCCCCAGCTGACCCGGCTCCAGCCACGCCGCCGGCCAGGGTGAGGGCCGTGGCACGCACCGCGCCCTCCACCGAGGCCACCAGCGGGTCCGCACGGTTCACCCGCTCCAGCCCCGCCAGCACCGGGCCCCGCCGCAATGCGACCGCCGCCGCCGGGTCCCCGTCGGCGGCGAGCCTGCGGAACCGTCCGAGGTCCACCGTGTCCGGCCCGGTCACCAGCCGGTACCCCTGCGCGTCGGACTCCAGCGCCACCGCCGCGTCCCCGAACCGCCCGAGCCAGGTGCGCAGTCGCGACATCCCGGTGTGCACGGCGCCCCGGCCGACCCGCTCCGACTGTTCCGCCCACACGAGGTCCAGCAGCCGCCCCACGGGCAGCCGCTCGCCCTCCGCCAGCAGCAGGGCCCCCAACAGCCCCCGCAACACCGTGGCCCTCGGCAGCACCTGCGGCTCGCCGTCCACGGCGACCGTCAGGGGACCCAGCAGCCCGAACGTCATCCTCATCCGCTTCAGCCCCCAGAAGTCACGACGGCGCCGAGGCCCGGCCGCGCCGCCCGGCCGTACCGCCCGACGGGGCGGCGGCCACCGGCCGCGGCACGACCACGACACTAGTACGGGCACCGAGCACCGGTGTCCACCGGGCCCGCGCACTGCCCGGTGCGGCCTCCGTCCCGCCCCGGGCACCGAAGCACCGGGCTGCCGTGGTCACGGAAGGGCACGGACAAGCGGGCGCCGATGTGGTACCCAGGTGAACGCGCATGATCACTCCATGCGGACAGGCTGGACCGAAGGGGGACATCGGTGAGCGCGCCGACCACACCAGAGCGACCGTCAGATCGGACGTCCGAGCGACCGTCGGATCAGACGTCGGAGCGACCGTCGGAGCGGCCCGCACCGGCGGGCGTCGTTCCCCCGCAACCGTCGAGGCCTCCCGGAGTCCCGGTGCCGCACCACCCCGGCACGCCCCGGTTCGACCTCCAGGGCTGGGGGACGATGATCACCGCGCTCGTGGGCGTCGCCACCCTCGGCGCGGGCTTCGCCGGAGGCTTCTTCACCCAGTCCCAGGTCAGCGGCTCGGATGCCCGACCACAGCCGGCGGTGACCGTCACCGTCCCCGGCCCCACGGTGACCGTGCCCGGTCCCACCGTCACCCTGCCCGCGGCCGGCGGCCCGGCGGTCTCCCCCTCCCTGAACACGCTGCCGACCGGCGTGGCGGCCGGCAGTCCGCCCCCGACGGCTGTACGCGTGCTGACCGCAGCCCCCGACGGCGGCCGCGGCGGGACGAGGACGGTGCTCACGGGCAAGGGCTTCCCACCGAACGAGATCGTCCGGGTCTCGTTCGTCGTCAAGGGCGACCTGGGTGAGGACTACCGGGTCCGCGACCTGCGCGACACCCTGACGGACGGCGCCGGTGCGTTCTCCGTCGAGGTGGTGATCCCGTCCGACCTGAACGGCGACGCGAACCTGAACAGCTACCTGAGGGCCCGGACGTCCACGACGAAGACCGAGACGATCTTCGACCTGACCGTCTGACCGGGCCGAGTGGCCGGGTGGCCGAGTGCCCGTCGGAGCCTGTGCCCCACCGGGTCCTGCCGCCCGGACCGCACATCGGCCCCGTGCGGCACCGCCGCAGCAGCCGGAGCGACGGGGAACTCACGAGTGCGGACCCCAGCATCGATCCGCCGTCGAGCCGCAAGGTGCTCGACGTGGTCCGACCGCCGACCGCGCCGACCGCCCCGGGGGAGACGGACGCCACGGGCACCGATCCGACGGTGTGCTCCGACGCGCAAGCGCTCCGGACCCGAGCGGGAACCGCTGAGCGCAGTTCACCCTCCACGAGGCGGCCCTGACCGCCCCGTACACGGCGGACGACGGGGGCACGCCCCGGCATTCGCCGGCCGGGGCGCAGAGTTTGCTGCAGCGCGTACCGCTCGGCCCGTGCCCGGCTCCGGTCTCCGGGACCGGGTTCCTCGTCGGGCCCCGGCCTGGTCGCGATCGTCGGGCGCAGTCCGGAAGGCGAGAACGCCGGCGAGGTCCGGGCCGGCCCCCGCCACCGCAACGCGCTGCGGCCGCTCGCCGGGCTCGACCTCGGTTGGCGGCGCTTCGACGGGTGAGCGACGGGTGAGCGATGAGCGGGGCCGAACCCGAACCGCCGACAGGCCGTGGCGAGGTGGGTCAGTCGGCTCCGGGCTCAGCCGGGTTCGCGGGGGATCCGGGCGACGGCTCACGGCGCAGTCGTGCGGGTCCGCCCGGCTGAGGGCTGTCGGTACGTCCAGCTGCCGGCCCGCTTCGTAGGCCTCGGTGAACGGTTCGTCGCCGAGCAGGGCGCGGCTGCGGGCGGTCAGTGTGCGGATCTGCGGGTCGGTGCGGTCGTGGGCGCCGCGTAGTCTTGCCGCGGCTCCAAGCAGGGTGGCGGTGTCACGGTGCCGCCCGCGGAGTGCGGCGAGGCCGGCGACGCCGACCGCGACCGTCGCCACGATCGGCATGTCGCCGCTGCCGAGCGCCGCCGTGTACGCCCGGCGCAGCGAGCGCTCGGCGGCCGGACCGTCGCCGCGTGCGAGCCGGATGGTGCCCCGCACCGTGCCGATCAGGGCCTGCCCCTGGTCGAGGTCGAACAGGGCCTGCTGCGCGAGCCCGGTCTCGGCCGTGCCGAGCAGGTCCCCGGCCCGGGCCAGGTCCCCGGTCTGCGCCCGGAGGGCGGCTTCCCGGACGGAGAGCAGGACCGCCGTCTCCGGGGACGCCGAGCGCAGCGCGCGCGGCCCGGCCTGCGGCGATCAGCGCGGCTGCCCGGGTGGTGTCACCGAGCCGGGCGTGGAGGTCGACCAGGCGCAGGTCGACGAAGACCTCGTCGCTGAGGCTGAGCGATCCGAACGTGGCGGCCGGCCGTTTGGCCTCGTTCAGGTCGGCCGGCGCGCCGTCGAGGTCGCCGTCGTACTGCCGTAGCAGCGCGCGCAGCGGCAGCGCTTTGGCCAGGCCCCAGCGGTCGCCGGCTCCGGCGAAGCAGTCCAGCGCGGCATCCACGTGCCGCGGGCCTGGTCGAGACGGCCCTCGTTCTCGGCGAACTGGGCCCTGCGCAGGTAGGCCAGGCCGGTCGACCACGTGTCCGGTGTGTCGGCCGACCGCCCGAGGAGGACCGGCGGCAGCTCGGTCCCCAGCAGGAGGGCCAGCCCGGCGGCAGCCAGCACGCCACCGGCACCGGTCGACCCCGGTTCGCGCGGCAACCGGTCGGCGAGTGCCCGCAGCGCATCGCGCTGTTCGTCGCGCTGTTCCTCGCCCCGTTCGTCGCACCGTTCGTCGCACCGTTCCTCGGTCAGGCCGCCGGCGGGCGTGCCGGGGGCGGCGGCGGTAAGTGCCAGCAGCCCCGCGGCGACGGCGCGTTTCGCGCTCGGCCGCGCGACGGGCGACCGGGTCGCCGCGCGGAGCCAGTGGGCCGCGTCGGTGTGACGGCCGAGCATCTGCCAGTACCAGGTCAGGTTCACCGCGAGGTCGACCGCGTCGTCGGAGGCACCGGCAGCGGCACCGTCTGCGGTGTCGCTGCCGTCGCTGCCGTCTGCGGCACACAGGTGGCGCAGAGCCGCGAGCACGTTGTCGTGCTCGGTGCGCAGCACGCGCAGTGCGTCGAGCTGCCGGGGGCCTCGCAGCAGCGGGTCCTGACGGGCGACCAGGTCGGCGAAGTGGCGTGCGGCCCGCTCCCGGGCGTCGGTCAGGGCACCGTGCTCCGCCAGGCGCTCCAGACCGTACGCGCGGATCGTCTCCAGCATCCTGTAGCCGCCGGTGTCCGGCGTGAGCTGCAGCAACGGTCGGTCGACGAGGCCCGCGAGCAGCTCGGGTGCGTCGGCGGCAGGCACGTGTGTCCCGGCGCAGACGGCGGCCGCCGAGACCGCGGTGACGCCACCGGGAAGGACCGAGATGCGTTCCGCGACCGCGCGTGAGTCCGGGTCGAGGAGGTCCCAGCTCCACGCGATGACCGCGCGCAGCGTGCGGTGCCGGGGCCGGGCGGTGCGGCTGCCGGTGGTGAACAGGTGGAAGCGGTCGGACAGCCCGGCGGCCAGGCCTGCGCGAGCGGAAGCGTGCGCAGGCGGGCTGCGGCGAGTTCGAGGGCGAGCGGCATGCCGTCCAGGCTGTGGACGACGCGCAGCACCTCCCCGAGATTGTGCCCGTCGACGGCGAACCCGGGCCGTACGGCGGCCGCCCGTTCGGCGAACAGGCGCACCGACTCCGTACGGTGGGCCTGCTCGATCCCCGGGCGCGGCGCAGGCAGGGCGAGCGGACCGAGCGGGACGAGTGCCTCGCCGTCGACCGCCAGCGGCTCCCGGCTCGTGGCCGGCACCCGCAGCTCGGCGCAGCGGGTCAGCAGGGCCGTGACGAGGTGGGCCACGGCGTCGACCAGGTGCTCGCAGTTGTCGTCCACGAGCAGGCTCTCCCGGCCGTCCAGCTGATCCGCGAGGACGTCCAGCTCACCAGTCCGTTCACCAGTCCGTTCACTGGTCGGCTCACCTGTCGGTTCACCAGCCTGGCCGACGGCCGGGCCACCGGCGGGCCCTCCGGCCAGGCCACCGACCGGGATGCCGACCGGGATGCCGACCGGGGTGCCGCGCAGCCGCGCGGAGGCCTCGAACAGCGCCGGGCCGCGCAGCCCGATCGCGGCCGGCAGCGCGGCACCGACCTCGGTGGACTCGATGACGGAGGCCCGGGCCAGCCGGACCGCGGCCGCGGGCACCACCGCGGCGACGACCACGGGCTCAGTGCCGGGACGGTCACCCCAGAGCGCCACCGCCTCGCCGAGCAGGGCCGCCGCCGCGGCCGGGTCACCTACATCTGCACCGGCGCAGGCACCGTCACCTCCACCGGCACCGACACCTCCAGTTCCACCGGCACGGAGACGGTCACGGCCCTCGGCGGCGAGCCGCTCGAACCGCAGCACGTCCACGTCGGTCGGTTCCACAGCCAGCCGGTAGCCGCCCGCGGGTCGTGCGATGACGCCGGCCGGGCCGAGGGTTCGGCGCAGCCGGGAGACGAGTGCCTGTAGGGCGTGGGCCGGGTCGGCGGCCGGAAGGTCTTCAGGCTCGGCCCAGATCGCGTCGACGAGGCCGCTCCGCTCGACCTCGCGTCCGCCGGCCAGGGCGAGCCGTACGACCAGGGCCCGTAACCGGGCACCCGGTACGGGCAGGGTGGTCCCGCCCCGGGACACCCGGAAGTCGTCGAGCAGCGTGACCCGAAGCCGCCCCTCCCCGTTCATCCCCGGATCTTCGCACGCGCCCGGCCGGCTCCTCACATCAGGTCCCTGGCCGCCCGTCCCCGTGTCAACGCCGTGTGCGCCCCGTGTGAGAGGCCTGCGGCAGGCTCGGTGTTCCCGGCGGGATCCCCCGCCCCCGAAGCACGAGGAGCACACATGACGATCACCCTCTGCCCAGGAAGCACCGTGATGTTCACCGGCGACTCGATCACCGACTGCGGGCGGCTGGAGAGCGAGGACGGCCTCGGCTTCGGCTACCCGCTGCGCATCGCCGACGAGTGGGGCCTCCGGCACCCGGAGCGACCCGTGACCTGGCTGAACACCGGAATCGCCGGCCACAAGGTGATGGACCTGGAAGCCCGGTGGCAGGCCGACGTGCTCGACGCGCGCCCGGACGTGGTGTCGATCCTCGTCGGCGTCAACGACATGGGCTGGCACACCCTCGCCCCGGACGGCCACGTGATCCCCGCGCGGGACTACGCGGCGGGCTACCGCCGGCTGCTCGCGCCACTGGCCGAGGCGGGCACGGAGCTGATCCTCGTCGAGCCGTTCCTCCTCCCGGTCAGTGGCACCGTCGAGGCCGGTCACGCCCTCGTCGACGACGAGGTCCGGAAGGCGTGGCGGTCCGACCTGGACCCGAAGATCCAGGCCGTCCGCGACCTCGCGAAGGAGTACGGCGCGCACCTGCTCGCCGCGGACGTCATGTTCGCCGAACTCGCCGCGGAAAACGGGCCGGAGCACTGGGCGGCGGACGGCGTGCACCCGACGCCGGCCGGTCACGCCGCCCTCGCGGAGGCCTGGCTGCGCCTGGTCGAATGACACCGCGGCGCGCAGGCCCCCGGCGGACAACCGGACGGCAGAACGACCAGGCAGGCTGCCGGCCACTCGGGCGACATGACCTCGTACAGGTTCCCGGTGTCATCGGTGAAGTCCAGGCCGCGGGGGCACAACGGGTGGTCGGTCCGGCTGTTGTCGGGTTCGGCGGGATCGTCGCCGTAGGCCAGGTGGTGGCCGACCGGGTTCTCGACGGACATCAAGTCCAGCGTCAGTGAGTCGTTGACCTGCACCGGGGCGACCCGGCCCCACCGTCCTCCACGGCCAGGGGCGGAGAACTCGATTTTCCGCGGAAAATCCCACGTCACCGCCCCACTCCCTCCGCCCCCACTGTCCCCACGCCCAGCACCGCCTCCGACCCCGCGCCCCTTACACCCGCCGGGGCACCCGGAGCCCACACTCGGCCTCGAAGGTCGTGGCCGTGAACAGGAAGAAGCGCGACGCTTCGTCGAGCACGCCCGGTCCAGAACCCGTCCCAGGTCATCACCGGCGCAGCATCGCATGCACCACTGACATCGACCGGTGCTCCGGAGCGCCAGCAGGCGCCGAGTCACGGACCGCTGTCGGCGATGTACGGGTACCTGCTGGTACCCGTACATCGCCGGCGGAGTGGGCGGCGGGGCCGACAGGGGGTGCGGACGCCCTCGGCGAAGCCGGCCTGGTCGGTCCTCGGGTGCCGGAACAGCAGGCCGGCAGTGGTACCCGACGGTCCAGGTCCTCCGGTAGCTCCACAGCCTCCCCCACAGCGGCAGCTCGAGCAGCTCCCCTCCGTGTCCGGAGGACACGGGCGTCGCCGCGTCGCCCTCCTGTGCGGCCACCGGCCACCGAGTCCAGGAGCCCGGACAGCTCCCGGGGCCGATCACCCGTCGTCAGCACCACATCCAGCCCGACGCCCATCCGCAAGGTCCTTACCACCGAGGAAGACACTGCCGTCGCCCCGGTCGGTCGGGGGAGGCGATCCGTGCCCGCAGGATCCGCGAGCACAACGACCCGGGCGGAAAAAAGTCACGCACGTCCCGCGACGGGTTCGGTCGCTGTCTGCCGGCAGCGACCGGGGATCAGCTACCGAAGGGCAGCGACCGAAGCGGAGGGGACCGGTCCCTCGCGTTCGGTCGCTGGGTTCTCCTCGGCGGCGGAAGGGTCTCGTCCGCGGTGTTCAGGCCTGTCACCTGCGGTGGAGCCTGCCGACGGGGGCGGACGCTCTCCGTCGAGGGAAGTGGCGAAGCAATCCTGGAGGAGAGTCGCTTCGGTCGCTGTCGGCGTCAGATCTCCTACAGGGGACACTCCCGGCAGGGCAGCGGATGGTTCGTCTCGGCACGGTGGTCCGGCTCTCCCCAGTACTCACCCGGGGCTCCGCACGAGCCCGGGGAGCTACTGAAGCGACCGAAGCGACTCAAGGAAGGAACTCCTCGGTCCTGCTCGTGCACCGGTAGGGCGGAGGTGCCTCCCGCGGGGGCTCCACCCCGCACCGCTCAGGCAGCTACCGAGCTACCCGAGCTACCGAAGCGACTCAAGCGACCGAAAACCGGACCTTCAGGCTGTCCTGACACGCGCGACACGCCGAGCGACCGGGCGAGAGAGACTCGGTCGCTACGGTCGCTGGGCTTCAGTCGCTGGACAAAATCCCAGGTCAGAGGCTGTGTGCCCACCCCCGTAGCGACCGAAGCGACTCAAGGTTGGGTATATGAAGACATTCCCGTGTGCGTGTGCGCGTTATAGACCCGGGCTACAGTCGCTTCAGTCGCTGTTTGGTGGGAAAACCGGTTTTGACCTGCGGAAACGTCAGCGGACCGAAAACAGCGACCGAAGTGACTCGGTCGCTCCCCCAGGGTTGGGTCGCTCAGTTTCCCGGCAAGGGACGCCACTCCGGGTGCGTACGTGCTCGCTCGGATAGTCTGTGTGAGCTATCTTCTGGACTTCAGTCGCTTCAGTCGCTGATCCGGCGCTCACCAGTGCCCTGACCTGGCTTTTTGCCCTCAGCTACTGAACGAGCGACTCAAGCCGGATCAGCTACCGAGCGACTGAAGCAGCTGAAGCAGCTACTGAACCAAGGGGGAGGGACCAGCGTGACGGCGCCGCAGGCCGTGGGGAGCGACCGAACGGGCCGCCAGCCGGACGCGCTGGCTGTCGCTCGCTGGTGTGCCCACCAGGGTTGGCCGGTCCATCCCCTGGCTCCCGGGCGCAAGACACCGCCCGCGAACTGCCAGGACTGTCAGGATTCCCCGCACTCCCCCGGCGAGTGCGCCTGTCCCGGCTTCGGTCGCTGGTGCCACGGCTTCCACGCCGCCACCCTCGACCAGGACGTCATCACCGCGTGGTGGCGGACCAACCCCGACTTCGGCACCGGCGTCGCCTGCGGGCCCGCAGGCCTGGTCGTCATCGACGTCGACAGTCACGCCGGCACCGTCCCCGCCAGGGACCGGATCCTGCCCGGCATCCCGATCCACGAACACGTCGACCTCGAAGGCCTGGAGGACGGCTACCACACGCTCGCCCTGCTCGCCGCGCTCCGTAGCTCCCCCGATCCTGCAGAGGACACCTCCACACTGCGCGTCCGTACCCCCTCCGGCGGCCTGCACATCTGGTACCGGGACGACGACCACCGCCGCTTCACCTGCTCCAGCGGCTCCTCCACCGGACGGGCGCTGGCCTGGCAGGTCGACGTCCGTGCCCACGGCGGCTACATCGTGGCCCCCGGCACCACCACGAGCGCGGGCACCTACACCGCGCTCCCCGGTGCCTGGGCACCGGCCCCGCTCCCCCGGTGGCTCGGCGAGGAACTGGTCCGCACCGGACACCTCAAGGACAAGCCGGAGTCCCAGCCGACCGTCCCGGCTCCCGTGCCGGACCGCGCCCGCCAGGCCGTCGTGGCCGCGGGCGGCGGCAAACGTGGAGCCGAACGGGTCCTGGAGACCGTCCTCCAGGACGTGACCGACTGCGCAACGACGCCGGAGGGCGCCGGCTTCACCGGCAAGCTCAACCGTGCCGCCTACACGGTCGGGGGCCTGGTCTCCGCCGGGCACCTGACCCACACCGCCGCCGAGCAGCTGCTCCTCGATGCCGCTCGCACTGCCCGTCCTGCCCAGGACCGGCACAGCTCCGCCGTCATCCGTTCCGGCCTCGCCGCCGGCGCCCGGCAGCCCCTGCACATCGGGAAGGCCCGCGGATGACCGACAGCACCCGCAAGAGGACGGTCTTCGACCCCGTGGCCGCAGCCCAGCAGATCCTGGAGTACCCGCCGGTTCCCGGTCCCGCGCAGGCCCCCTGGCACGGCGCCGCCGTCCAGGACAGCCTGCTGGACGAACCCGGTGAGGTCTCGCAGGCCCCTGCCCAGCCCGCGCAATCCGCGCAACCCTTCCCCACCGCGTCCGCGCAGACCGCACCGGCGCCCAAAGCCGCCAAGGCCTCGGCCGGTCCGCAGGCCAGTTCCCACGGCCTGCTGCCCGACTCCCTCTCCGACCGCGGCAACGCCAAGCTCTTCGTCCACCTCTACGGGCGCGACTACCGCCACGTCCCCGGCATCGGCTGGTACCGCTGGTCCACCCACCGCTGGCAGCTCGACGAGGACGACACCGTGCTGTGGGCAGCGGGCGAGATGGCCGAGAGCGTGGCCACCCACGACCCGCGCGGTGTCTACACCAACACCGACCTGCGCCGGCATCGCCGCCGCGCCCTGTCCACCTCCGGCATGAACGCCATGCTCGCCCAGGCCAAGTCCGCCCCCGGCATGGTCCTCAACGCCGCCCTCCTCGACGCCGACGCCTACGCCCTCTGCACCCCCGGCGGAGTCGTGGACCTGCGTACCGGCGCCATCGTCCCGCCCGACCCGAAGGTCCACCACCACTCCCGCTCGACCACTCTCGCCCCCGCCCGGATGCCCACCCCGCGCTGGAACCGCTTCCTCACCGACACCTTCGGTGACGACAAGGAAGGCCGCCAGACCCGCGACTTCCTCCACCTGCTGCTCGGCTACTCCATCAGCGGTGACGTCGGTGCCCAGGTCATGCCCTTCCTCTACGGTCAGGGCAAGAACGGCAAGTCCGTCCTCCTCGACGTCATGATCCAGTTGCTCGGGGACTACGCCGACGCGGCCCCGCCCGGCTTCCTCATGGCCAAGACCTTCGACGGCCACCCCACCGACCTCGCCGAACTCCACGGCCGCCGCATCATCGTGTGCTCCGAGCTCAAGCCCGGCGACCGCTTCGACGAGGCCCGGGTCAAGCTGCTCACCGGCGGCGACAAGATCAAGGCCCGCCGGATGCGCCAGGACTTCTTCTCCTTCGAGCCCACCCACAAGCTCTGGCTGCTCGGCAACCACCGCCCAGAGGTCGGCACCGGCGGCTTCGCCTTCTGGCGCCGCATGCGCCTGATCCCGTTCGAACGGGTCGTCCCCGAGGAACGCAAGATCGACAACCTGGCCCACGTCCTCGTCGCTGAGGAGGGCCCCGGTATCCTCGCCTGGCTCATCGACGGCGCCCGGCGCTACTTCGCCGGGGAGAAGGACCTCGCCGGTCCCCAGCGCGTCCAGGTCGCCACCACCGCCTACGCGGAGACCGAGGACCACGTCGGTCGCTTCCTCAAGGAGGCATGCCTCACAGGCGAGGGCATGCGGGCCGAACAATCCCAGCTCTTCGGCGCCTACACCCGCTGGTGCGGCTTCGAAGGAGCCAATCCCGTATCCGGACGTGCCTTCGCCGCACGAGTTCGCGAGACACTGGGTATGACCTCTCCCAAGGAGATGGTCCTGTCCAACAGCCGCAAGTACTACCCGGGCATCGGCCTGATCACCGACGACACAGAGGAGCAGAACGCGTGAGCGCGCTGATCGACCCGGCCGAGCTCGCCCACGAAACCGACCTCGTCTGGCTGGAGGACACCGCCGAGCTGGACTACGTCCGCCAGTCACTGGACCGCCTCACCACCCGCCGCGGCCGCCCCGCGTACCACCGCGACGGCCGGATGGTCGGCTACGCGATCCTCGGCCCCGACGCCAAGTCCTCCCGTGCCTCCGGCACCTTCCGCCGGCGCGTCTTCTGGCTGCTCCCCCACGACCGGGACCAGGACCCGAACGGCCTGTACTCCACCGGCGCCCCCTCGGAGGCCGTCGACCCGCGCACCGTCGCCCCCGGGGTCAAGGGCTACAAGACCGAGCGCTCCGAGGGCGGCCCGGCCTCGCCGGCGATGCTGGAGCTGGGGATAACGCTTCCGAAGGCCTGAGGCCGAAGGCCCCAGGCTGGGGACCTCAGGCCGAGGCCCTGCCCCGCGGGTCGTGGGGCAGGGCCTCGGCCAGGGCACGAAGGGGCACCGGGCGACGAGGGTGTGTTCCTACCGCCCCTCTCGGTGCGGCTCCTCCGAGAGGGGGGCCTGGCCCGCCAAGAGACTCTCCAGGAACTGGCCGTGTCGGGCGGGTGCGTTGCTGCGGGCCTCCAGAGCCCTGGGCTGCGTCCGCAGCACCTGGGTCTTCTCGGTCGGGTCGCTCTGATGGGGCCGGTCGGCCCGACCGGCCCGGTCGGGCCGGGTGCCTCGGTTGGCCCGGGCGGCCCGATCGGCCCGGGCGGCCTGTTCGGAGACCATGACACCGAGGACATCGGCGAGGTCGGTCATCGACTGACGCGGCTCGGCAGGGTCCACACGGACCGCTTCCGGCGTCCGAGCCCGGTCGTTCCCGGAGGCGCGGACATCGGTACCGGTCCGGACAGTCCTCGTGGACTTCGTCGCTCCAGTCGCTGCAGTCGGCGTCGTGGGCGCCGTTGTCAGTGCAATCCCGGTCGGCGTGACCGCGGCCTTGGCCGCCGCTCCGCGCTTCACCGTCGTCACCGCCTCCGACCTTGCAACCCGACCCCGCGCCGCCGTCGCGGGCTTCGCCGCAGAGCGCTCGGCTGCGGACTCCTCGCGCAGACGACTCACCTCCGCCTCCAGCGCCGCCACCCGTGCCCGCAGTTCGTCCAGTTCGCCCATCTTCTCCACTTGCCCAGACCCTCCCCGGCCGTCATCCACGGCCATTGACATGCGGCTTCAGCCTAGCCGGGGGTCCTGGTCGCGCCCGAGGGCGTCCACCGGCTCGGCGACGCGCGCGACGAACCGCCGCATCAGTGAGAACGGAACCGTCTGCTCAGGGGCGACCGAGATGTTCGGAGGGCTCTCCACATCCGGGTCGCGCGCGAAGGCGGTGACCACGACCACCCCCGGGCATCACGGCATCCTCGTGCTCGGTCGCGGCCCAGGAGGCGGGGGTCATGCGCGCCCCACTCGGCTCGAACACCCGTGCTTCGATCGAGTTGACGCGCTGTGCTCGGGTAGACGTCACCCTCCTCCTCCCAGAGCTTCGATGCCATGCCGGCATGCCGCCAAAGCGGCGCGATGGTGCTGCCCCTGGCCCCCTCTGACGCCGTCTCCGATGAGCCCCTTGACGCGCTTCTGACGGAGTGAGGAGCCCGAAGCACAGACGTTCACCGCTCCCGAACCGTCCGGACGGATATCGCCCCACAGCCTCGACTGCCCCGAAGCGTCCGGCCCCGCCTCTACGATCCCCCGGTGACCGATGACGAGATCGTCGAAGCCTGCCGGAGGATCGCCCGGGACCGACAGGCGCCCCCACCCGCTCCGTATGGTGCCGTCGTCCGGGCGGAACGTGTCATCGAATTCGTCTTCCCAGTGGCTGGTGGCCGGAATGAACGGAGAGCTGAGCTTCGTCTGGCCGGATGACGAACCGATGGAGCGCGAGGACTCTGGGCCGGCGTGTCGGTGAGCACGGCGGCTGACGGTCGGGAGAACTGACCCGCACCCGGCAGTGAGGGGCGCGCTGGGCAGCGGTGCTGCTTCAGATCCCCCTGGCTGTCCGAGGTGGGGAGCCGCCCATCAGACCAGCAGTCGTGCCCAGTCCGCCAGAGCCGCGAAGTCGTCCGCCGTCAGTCCGATCGTCGGGTCGATGTGGCGGAGGAGCGCCGGAGCGGGGTGGTGGGCCTGGACCCAGGTGCGGTCCGCGTCCGTGATGTTGTCGTCGACCCAGGCGAACGGGCGGCCTTGAGCCCAGGACACGATCTTCGATGTCTTCCAGAACACGCCGTCATCGGGCTGGGGACGCGGATCCGGCCAGGTGATGACCGGCAGCGTGGGCAGTCCCAAAAGGGGCGCAAGGAAGTCATTGGCCTCCTCCTCCCAGGTCGTCGCCCACACCAGGTCGAACGGCAGGGCAGTGAGCGCCGGTCCGTGAGCCGGGTTCAGCCAGACCCGCAGTGGCTTCGGCGCCTTGTTGGGAAGACCCCAGGCCCGGAGCCTACGGCGCTCGGCCGCCTCCCACTGGGGCGTCATCAGCCGGTGCGTCTCGTAGCCCTCGGGCCGCCGGTGCGGTTTCGCCGCGTTTGGATTCAGTGGCCCGTCGACGTCTATCAGCAGCATGGGCCGCATCAGCTCACCCCCGGAGATCGTCCCCGTACGGTACCGGTCGATCCCTGGCGGGCCGACGGGACTTTCCCGCCGTGTTCATCCGGGGACGGTCACCGCGGCTCTCCCCCGCCCCCGCCGGATGTCGGAACCGATGCGAGGATCCGGGAATCCGGTCTGACGATTTTCCGCAGAAAATTCTGATCCCCGCGAGACCTCGAGCTAGTGCTCTGACCGTTTAGGTTCACCGGGTTGGTAGTCGTGACGAGCCGAGCTTCTAGAGTGAGGCGTCACAGCTCAGCGGCGGGGTGGGGAGGATTCATGGCGGGGGTCGAGGTTCCCGGGCCGGAGTCGGACTGGGAACGCGCGCCGGAGTACCAGGGCGGAAAGCAAAATCCAGCCTTCCAAGCCAGCATGTGGGAGTACGCGGCCAGCTCCTTCCGGCTGGTTGCCGGCCTGTCGCCGTCCCTGGACGTCTTGGCCGCGCGGCTGCGGTTGGACATCGAACGGGGTTGGGAGGACCTGGGCCCGGTGGACGCGGCGATGTTCCGCATCCAGAAGATCGATTTCGCGCTCAGCCGGCTGGAGGGCAGCCCCGCCCCCGATGTCTTCGTCTGGGTCGGCCGCGCTCAGCCTGACGTCGAGGTGGCGCTCGACGTCCTGCTCGATGCTCTCGGTATCGGCAAGGAGGCAATCACCTTCCGCGACAACGGCGAGGGCGGATTCGTCGATGCGCGGAACGTCTCACTGCCCTGAGGGCGGGAAGCTACGCTGCTTCACCGATAGGGCGCGACGCTTTAACGCGCCGGCCCGATCCCCTCCGGCAGGACGGCCACCACGTAGGCGACGGCCTCCTCCGGCGTCTCGAAGCGCGCGAGCAACTCGCTCCGGTTCCGTACCCCGTAGGACCCCTCGTCGTGCGGCCAGATCATGTACCCGACCCGTGTCGTGTTCCATCGCGCCGTGGTACTGGTGGAGAACCAGAGGTTGTGGTGGCTGGTCACCGGCATCAGTTGGCGGAGCACCGGCTGGGCGTACGCGGCCGCCAACAGCGCATGCACGCGCGGGAACCGGTTCATCGGCGGCATGTGGATGCGGTCGAGCTTGAGGCACCACGCCAGCTCGACGGCACCGAGCGGCTCCCGCTCGTGCGCGAGGGCCCAAGGGCGGAAGTCGATGCCCGGGGCCTGTTCCTTGGTGTCCTCGAGCCCCGCTCCGCCGGTCCAGGCCGCAGCCGCCCGGACCACCTCAGCCGGATCGGCGGTCCACCCGCAGGCCAGGCAGTGGCCGTGGCTCTGGAGGTACACCCAGAAGGCCCGACGCTGCTCGTCGGCCGGATGCACCCTCACCCGCCGGCCGAGCCCCGCGTCGACGTACACGGGTATGCCGCCCCATGGTTCGTCCAGCTCAGGCAGGACGACCCCGAGGCCCTCCGCCGCACGCCCCAACATCTCCTGGAGCACCCCGCCGCCCCAGTTGCTCTCGCCGACCCCCACCCCGAAGCTCATCCCGCCAGTATGCCGTCAGAGCGCATCGACGGTCCCAGTCGATCAGGTGCCTCCCGGCTCCGGGCCAGGCGGGTCCGGAGGTTGGCCAGGTGCCCTTCGGCGACCCAGCTGGAGGCGCTCTCGCTGTTCCGGGCCTGGCCGTCCCAGGACGTCGCGGAAGAGTGCTGATCGGAGCAACTCACGCCGCGAGCGCTGGCCTGCCGCCCCAGCGGATGCCTTTCTCGCTGCGGATACGGGCACGCTCCTTGCGCTGGGCGGCGAGTACGTCGGGGCGGCGGGCGTTGGTGTTGCGCCAGCGCAGGTAGGCGTGCAGGGCCCGGGTCTGGACGGTGTGGTTGCGGTGGTTCGAGTTGGCGACGGTGAACTGCCGCAGCGGCCCGAAGTGGGCCTCGATCGGGTTGGCCCAGGAAGCGTAGGTCGGGGTGAAGCACAGCTCGACGCGGTTCTTCCTGGCCCAGCGCCGGATCGTCTCGCCCCTGTGGGCGGACAGGTTGTCCAGGACGACGTAGATCGGGGCGCCGTCCGGGCGGGCCGCGCGGCGGTCAACCTGTGCACACGGACAGGCTCAGCCACCAAAACCCCAACGATCGGACGGACGGACGTCACCGCACATCCAACCGCCACGACCGCCAACCCGGCGAACCAATGCGGTCAGAGCACTAGCCATCGGGTGGTGCCCGCATGGCGGTAGGGGATCACTCGGTTCCCGGCTCGGTTGTGCAGCCATGCCGTGTGGAGCTGCCTGGAGGTCACGGCGGCAGAAGCATCACGATCGCAGTGGAGCGGCGCTCGTACGTTGGCTTTGGGGAACGGCCCAGCAACGCCTGGAGCACCGGCCCTCTTGGCGACGCGCGATGGTGGTCCCTGTCTGCGGCAGTGGGGTTGTTCGTCGCTGTGGCGGTCGGGCAGTGGGGTGGAGAACGGGGTCCTGCAGGGCGCCGGCCGCTTGCCGCTCGAAGGCTCTCGACCGTCGGACAGCGGTAGCGGTATGGGTGAAGGCCTTACCGTGGCCCTCGTTTCACCCGTTGCCGACACGTCGGGCCCGGTCTTGCTTTCCCCGCCGATCTCGCTGGCCAGGCTGATTGTGTCTGCCCCTGCCGGGTGGGTGTGGGATTTTCTGCGGAAAATCGGCTGGGGTGGTGGGACGGGCTGTTGTGATCCGGACGGGATGTTGGTGGGCTGGATTCTGGGCGGTCTCCCCCACAACTGGCCCCGTCCGTCGGTGACGCTTCGTAGGGTCGGTCTCGGCTGGGCTCGGATTTTCCGCAGAAAATTTCGGGGCTCGGAGCGCTGTGGAGAGGCCAGTGGTGTGGATCTTCCATGGCGGGTTGGCGCGACGCCAACTGCTGACGTCGGGCGATGGCGTTCGGCAGGACTGGGATTTTCTGCGGAAAATCGGAGCCGGGGTAGCCGAGGCGTGCTGAGGTGGCGGGTCGCCTCGGTGTGATGCCGGATGCGTTTCTCTCGCCCCGGATGCTGTCCGGTCTCCTTCACCGCGGGTTCCGTCGGGCTGCAACTTGTTCGTGGAGTCGGTCGTGGATGGGCTCCGGATTTTCTGCAGAAAATTTCCGCGCGGATCGCAGTACGTCTCGGCGGATCCGGGTCGGGTCCGAGAGGTCTGTGCGGTGCGTCGGGGGCCGCTCGAAGTTCCAGTGGTTGGCCCGGGCACCGAGGCCGTCGGTTGGATCGAGGAGTGAGGGCTTCCTCGTGACCGCTGGCCGTCACTCGACGGCGGCGCGCAGGTCCCGGATGTACCAGTTGAACCGTGTGCCGTCCCTGCTGTGCGTCTGCCGGCCAGGGATGAATCCTGCCCGCTGAGCCACTGCGGCAGATGCGGGGTTCTCCGGTTCCACCTGGATCACCGCTTCCGTCCCGCTCTCGCTGGCTGCGTACCAGGAGGCCAGGAGGACCGCGCGGGTTGCCAGGCCGCGTCCCCTCCAAGACGGGTAGAGGCCGTACGCGATATTCACCTGACCGGGACGTAGACCTTCCCCGGTGAACCGCAAGTCGATCGTCCCCGCGAGTACCTCGGGGGTGCCGACCCGGATGCCGAACGCGCGGAGTGGACTGGCGGCCTCCCACTGTTCCCGGCAGTGCTGGAAGTACGCTTCAACACCCTCCCGGGTGCTGGGGCCGCCGTTGAGCCAGCGCACGAGTAGCTCATCCTCGCCCGCAAGGTGCGCCTCGACATCGTCCAGGCGCAGTGGGGACAGAGTGACGATTCCATCGGACAGCCTCACTTCATGCATCTGCCGATTCTTGATGTCAGAGCTGTGTTGCACCATCGGGTTTCCGTGGGACGACGTCATGCGGGTCGCCCGCTACAGGACATTGATCTTGGCGTGGTCGATGGTTGGCCCAGCCCCTTCCCGCCCTCTCAAGATCAATTACGGGACAGCCCTTGGCCTGTTCGGCACGTCGTGCGTGGTGGAGATGGCGAGCTTCTGGTTGTTTGATTCTGCCGGGCCGGATGTGCCTGGCCATGTCGGTGGGGCTCGGATTTTCTGCGGAAAATCGGGTGGGGGGTGGTTGGGGGTTTCTGGGGCGGGTCGGAGTGATGCAGGGGTGAGCTGTTGGTGGGCTGGGGTCTGGCCGGTGTCCTTCGGTTGCGGCTCGGTCTGCCGGCAACGGTTCGTGAGGCCGGCCTCGGCAGGGCTCGGATTTTCTGCGGAAAATCGAAGCCGGGGCGGTCGAGGCTTGCTTGTGTGAGGGGGTGGGTCGGCGTGCTGTCGGATGGGTCTCTGGCCCCCCGGATGCTGTCCGGTCTCCCTCACCGCGGGTTCCGTCGGGCTGCAACTTGTTCGTGGAGTCGGTCGTGGATGGGCTCCGGATTTTCTGCAGAAAATTTCCGCGCCGAGCGCACTACGTCTCGGCGGATCCGGGTCGGGTCACAGAGGCCTGTGCGGTGCGTCGGGGGCCGCTCGAAGTTCCAGTGGTTGGCCCGGGCACCGAGGCCGTCGGTTGGATCGAGGAGCAGTTCGTCCGGCACGTCGAGCGCGGTGGAGACGGCCGGCTTCTGATCGGCCAGGCACTCGGAGATGGAGTCCGGCCGGTAGCCGGGAACTGAGGAGCCCGGTCGGTAACCGGGAACTGAGAACCCGCACTCGACCCGGCGTCCTGTACCCACTCCCCCGGCGCCCTTGCAGCTCTTCCGGCATTGACATCGGGCGGGCATCCGATGTGCCGCCTCGGGGAGCTGGCCGTCGTTGACCAGGTGCTGATGACGGACCGGGAGCCATGTGCCGAGTGTGTGCCGCCGTTGGCGTATGCGGGTCGTCGGGTGCAGCGGCTGCGGTTCCAGCATGGGCGGAGGGAGGGCGCGCTTGAGGCGAGGGGCGGAGGACTGGTACTCACGGGACGGGATGGGGTGGATCAGTGAGGCCAGGACGGGGGAGTGCCTTGGACGAGTCGCCGGTGGTGCCGGAGTAGAACGCGGGGGCGTGCATCCGGGGGCAGTCCGATTCGCCGGCGAGTACCGCACGATCGGAGGTGGCGGGGGAGTGGCTTCGGCGCCGAGGGGCCTCACTCTGTCCCGTCGCGGTCTCCTGTCCGCCGAGCCGGAGCCGCAGGAGATGCAGGGCGGGATCCGGATCACCGGTGAGAACGGGCGGCGGTGACCGTGGCGCCGGTGGCCTTGGTGTGGGGGAGGAGACGGTTGGCGGGGTGACGGCTCGGGTCGGGGGTCGGAGGCGTTGAGTAGTCGCTGGGAGGTGACGCCGATCAAGGTGCTGGGGTCTCAGGGGTGTCCTCGTGCAGAGGGGCGGCGGTGAGCCGAACGGCGGTTTCGGAGGGGTGCCGCGCCCGGCGCAGATCAAGCCCTGGTGATCACCTCGGGCGATCCCGCCACGGGCCACCCCCGTGAGTGCGTCCGCGTCCTCGACGCCCTCGACGTCCTCGATCAGGCACCCTGCACACTCGTCGGTCGCTCCGAACCCGGGGTGAACTCATCGGAGACGGCGTTGATCCCCCGGGTCGTCGCCCGCCTCGGCGAGGACGGCGACCACGTTCGCCGAGTAGGGCGCTCTGTTCGTTTCGGCAGAGCCGGTGCGGCGGCAACGCGGACCGCCGGCCCCGGCGCCGGGCCATGGGCTGGAGCAGGGGTGCCGAGCGAAGGCGGCAGCGGGCGACGGCCGCCGTGGTCGGGGAGGGCCGGGACCATCAGAGCCTGCGCGGACTGTGGCGGCAGGGGCGGATTCGTTGCGGGCGATCGGTTCGTTGAGCACCGTGAGGACGGTCTCACCGGTGGGTTCGGCGAGCGGCGCACAGCATGTTCCGGTGCACCCTCTGGGTCGTCGTCGTGCGGTAGGTCCACCTGTCATCCGCTCTTTGGCGCCAGGTGGTCATCCAGCCCCAGCGGGCTGCCGAGCAATTTTCCGCGGAAAATTCGGCGGACTTCAGCGGCCGACCCTTGGCCGACCCTTGGCCGACCCTCGGCCGAGACACGGCCCAGTCCGGCGGCAATCCTGGGCTGTGATGAGCTGCGGCTCTGCCCACTCAGGTGGTGATCGGTGGGCGCGAAATTTTCTGCGGAAAATTCTTGAGCGGGGGCCCGAGCGAGCAGACACGTGGAGCGGCAGCAGCGCCGCCCGGTTCGGTGAGCAGGGCGGAATGTCAGTGCCATCGGGGATGCTCGGTGGCTGATGTCGTCGAACCAGGGGGCCCGCAGATGTCGATCCGTATTGCCAGTCGTCGCCGTGCGATGGAGTCATTGACCGCAGCGTTCCCAGGCGCAGAGATCATCGACGTGACCTCCAAGGCGCCGGATCCGTGGGTGCGGCTGAGCCCGTTCTATCCTCATGGCGGCATCCCGGTTCCCTTCAGCGACGGTGTGACGAGTCAGTCCGTGGAAGGTATCTGGCAGGCACTCAAGGTTTTCCAAGACGCAGACGTCGACCCCGCCAAGCTCGGGGTCACCACCATGAAAGGACTGAAGCGGACGGTTCGTCGATGCGGTCCCGTCCGGGGCCACCGAACCGGTCTGAACGGCGACCGGCTGCTGTCCTACGAATCGGCTCGGCGCCGGATCTACCTGCCGGCCTACCGCTGGATCCTTGAGCACCGAGTGGCCGACTTGGTCGAGCAGATCAGGACCAAGGACGATGTCGTACTCCTCGACTACACCATCAACGGAGATGTCACCGACCCGGCCAGCCCCCTCTCCCACGCGGCGCTCATCCAGCTCCACGTGGAGGGGCGCTGGCCCGATGAGGACGATGAGGACAGCGACGGGTCTCTTTCGGAGGGACCAGCGGTCGAAGGTCGTGAGTGATCCGGGCGTAGGGCCACCGGTTGGGTGGTGGTGCCGGGTGGCCCATAGCCGGCACCAGGACAGGCAGAGCGATGCCTTTGAGGAGCAGGCGCCGTGCCGTGGCGGAGGCGGCTGAGGCTCACCGATTTTCTGCGGAAAATTTCTGGAGGGCATCGGGTATCGGGCCTCGGGTATCGGGTCTCGGCCATCGAGGCCGGGCGTCGGGGGAGTGAGGCCGGGCTGGTGCCCTTCCGGCTGAAGCACTCCGGCGCCCTGTTGGGCCGGCTCTCGGCAGACAGTGGGGGAGTGGTCCGCAAACGGTTGTGACGACCTTGAGCTCCCCCGATTTCTCATTCGAGGGGAGCCTCCCCCCGACAGTGTCGGATTGACCTCGACGGGAGGATTCGCCGCCCCGACTGCATAGAGGGCCATCAGGGCCACCCCGGAATTTGGAAGATCCCTCTGGTGACCGTCACCGTTTGGCGCCCTTCCCCGAGGTCACCGCGTCGGCCGATCTGATCCTCAACCCGTTGACGGTCACTGCCGACCGAAGAGACTCGCCCCGGCCACGACGACTGTGCTGGGAGTCCGGATGTTTCGCCCGGATCCGCTTCACCCCATCCGGCGCTCATGACCCGCTTGCTTCGTCAGCACCCTCTGGCCATCTCCGCAGAACGCGGCTTCAGCGACCGCTCCCCGAGCGACGGCTGACGGCTGACGGCTGACGGCTCATGGCGGACCTGAGCGTCTGCCACGTGATGTCGACGGGCGGAGTCGGTTGGCCCGCTGCCCGTGGCGGGTCGGGACACGGGCAGATCGGCCAGGACATGAATCGGACGGAGGTTCGGCTGACTCGTGTTCCTGGGTCGACCTCGGAAGAGCGTCAGCGCCCTCGACGGGTGGGATTGGCCGACCGAGTAGGCGGAGAGGACAGGATTTCGCCGTTTGGCGTCTTTGCGCTCGGAAGCTTGAACACAAAAAACCCAGTAGACGGCATATAAACAAGTTGGCCATCAGCCACCAGCCGCCCTCGGCTGAGGCGGTCAGACTCGCCGCCACGCACCCGAGCGCCAAGATCGGCCGTGTCGAGACCGAGGGCACCCTCGTCGCCGTCGCCGTCGCCGTCGCCGTCGCACCCCGCGCAGCTTCGCCGACGCCCCCGCCGTCGGAGGCGGGGGCGACCTGGGCACTCGATCCGTCCGGGCCCTCGATCCTCCGTCCGGGTCTCGATGCCGGACCGTCCCGCAGGTGCCGCCGGTCAGGCCGAGGCGGCCAGCCAGGCTTGGAGCTGCCGCAGGACGGCGGCTTCCGCCGGGGCGGGGCGTGCGGCCAGGGCCTCGCGCAACGTCCGGTCGGCTTCGCCGTGCGCTTCCGAGGCGATCAGTGTCTGGAGCGCCTGCCACCGGGTCGAGACGGCGGCACCCGCTGTGCTGCAGATGCGGCACCACAGCGGGACGGCTTCCTCGCGCAGGCCCTCGGCGGCCAGGAGCGAGGCGAGTTCGGCGACCTGGTCGATCGTGGCGAGGGCCGCCGAAGCCCGGTCGAGGATCGTGCGCACGGCCCCGCTGCCGGCCACGGCCACCCAGGACCGGACCACGGCCCGGAGCTCCGGCCTGGTCAGCCCGGGGTCGTCGAGCAGTCGGCGGCCCAGGTCCATGACGGCCGCGTCCTGGCCGTGTTCGACCAGGACGGGCAGGAGGCCGGCGCACAGGGCCGTGCCTCCGTAGGGGCGGTGGTCCAGGGCGTCGAGGATCTCCTCGCAGGCCGACGCTCCGCCGCGCTGCAGCAGGATGCGGGCGGCAGTCACGAACGCCGGGTTGCTGCTGCCGGGCTGGTGGATCAGGCGGTGTGCGAACGGCATGGTGGCCGTAGGGGTCGCTCCGGCGTCGATCAGCAGACGCAGGGCGGACGCGTGGTCCTCGGGCGTCGCGTCGAGCTTCTCCAGCCACTGCAGCATCTCGTCCGCCGAGTCCGGGCCGAGGGCCCTGGCGAGGACCATGAATTCGAGTTGGAGGCTGTACCTCGACCGTGGTGAGGCGTCGAGGCTCATCCGGACCAGTTCGAGTGCCTGGTCGGTGAATCCTTCGAGCAGCAGGGTGTGGGCGATGCTCGGGCGCTCGTCCGCGTTCCAGGGCGAGTGTCCCCGCATGGACCTGACGATGAGGTCGGCTCCGGCCACACCTTCCGCGTCGACCCACGCCGTCACGACGTCGCCGATGTCATCGCTGCTGATCGACTCGTTGAGCAGGCGCTGCGTGAGCGGAGCCGCCTCGTCGGTGAGGCCGAAGCGGAGCAGCGTGAGGATCAGGCCCCTGGTGGTCCAGATCAGGGGGTCCTTCCGGGTACCGATGACCTGGGCGACCTCCTCGGCGGCCCGCAACCCCTCGACGGCGAACCAGAGTTCTCCTGCCCGCTCCAAGCGCTGGTCGTTGTGCTCCGGGCCGGCGAGGACGGACCGGGCGAGTTCCGCGACGCCCTCGGTGACACCCTCCTCCACGAGCAGTTCCCCGGCCGTCAGCCGGTCCCAGGTGGAGGCACGGGGATCGGTGAGCAGTCGCCGCAGCACCTCGGCCCGGAACGGAGCGCCCGAGGGGTCCAGTGCGGCCAGGTGCCGGCAGCACAGGACCACGGTCCCCGGCTCCTCCGTCGATGCCATGCCTTCGAGGACGACGACCCCTTCCCGCAGGGAGGCGACGTTGGCGAGCGCGGCGGCTGCCCCGGTGCGCAGGGCCGCCGGGACACCGGCCTGGCCGGCGATCGCCCGCAGGCGGGCGGCGAGCCGACGGTTCCCGCGCAGCTGGGACAACTCGGCGAGGACCTCGGAGTCGGGCGCGGAGAACCGGGGGTTGCCGTCGTCGGCGAAGTCCAGGAGGCGGTCGATCACCGAACGCTCCAGTGCTTCCCCCAGTGGAACCCCCGCGGTGACCAGGCGCAGCGCCAGGATCCGGTGCGGCAACTCGCCGGCCAGCAGGTGCCGGACGATCACGGCGACGTCGTTGCCGGGTCGACGGGCCCAGAGGGCGGCGGTGAACAGCATGCGGTTGCGCGCGCCGGCGCTCGTCGCGGCAGCGGACCAGCTGCCGAGGTCGGGGAAGTCGGACGGGATCGCGGCGGCCTCGTCCCGGGCGGCCAGGAACTCGGCGAACGACTGGTGGAGGAATGACAGTTCGGTGCCGTCGAAGGACAGCACCCCGCTCTGCGCCAGGAACTGCCCGAGTTCGCCGTCCGACTCCTCAGGCCAGTGCGTCCCGGCCGGGAGGTGGGACGCCAGCCACTGCCGGGCACTGCGGAGGAGGGACGTCGACGGCGATCCGTCGAGGCGGGCCCATGCCAGGTGGGTCACCAGCAGGTCCCGGTTGTCCAGCAGCCAGGACGCCATGTGGCCCCGGTCCCGTTGCTCCCAGCGTCGGACGAACCGTTCCCTGACCTCGGTGTTCCCCTCGCGCGCGGTCCTGAGCTGCTCCAGGAACGCCTCGTACAGGGCGATCCGGCCGCGGGGCAGCGGAGCGTGGGGGTTGCGGCTGCGGTAGGCGGCGGCGATGGTCGCCAGCAGCGGCACCCGGAGCACCTCGTGCAGGCCCGCCTGGTCGACCTCGTCCAGGAACCTGCGGGCGTGCGTGACGGCGTCGTCCATGCCCTGGGCGCGGAACCAGCGTTCCGCGAAGGCGAGTTGTTGGTCGGCGTCGAACCCCTTGAGGGTGTAGAAGCCGACGCCCGGCAGCTCCCCGAAGGGTTCGAGTTCGCCCTGGGGGAGGGGCCGCGAGGTGATCACGAACCGGAAGTGCCCGCCGGGCGTCATCTGCTCGGCGAGCGTCCTCAGGACGTTGTGCCGGACGATCGGTGAGGAGACCTCGTCCAGGCCGTCGACGACGACGAGCCACCGGACGCCGTGCGCGCGGTCGGCGAACCGGTCGTGGTGCACCGGATCGGCGTGGGTGCCGCTCCGGTTGACCGCCTCGCTCAACTGCCGGTACCAGGCCTGCGGCAGGTGGAGGCCCGCCGAGGTGATGCGGACGGCGACCACGGCGCTCGGGTACCACGGCACCGTGTCGTCCTCCCGCAGCCAGTACCTG
Organism: Kitasatospora sp. NPDC048545; assembly: GCF_040651155.1. Classification (NCBI taxonomy): domain Bacteria; kingdom Bacillati; phylum Actinomycetota; class Actinomycetes; order Kitasatosporales; family Streptomycetaceae; genus Kitasatospora; species Kitasatospora sp. NPDC048545. Next base: position 24,647 of record NZ_JBEZIQ010000042.1, on the reverse strand, counting down.
GCCACCTGCCGCACGAGGTGCTGGCTGAGGGTGGTCTTGCCGGTGCCGGGGCCGCCGGTGATGAAGAGGTGGCCGTGGGCCGACAGGGCCTCGGCCAGGGTGGACGCCGGCCGGGACGGCCGCTGTGGTCCGGCCCGGTACGGCCGCTGTGTCTCGTCCCGGTACGGCCCGTGAGGTTCCTCCCGATCCCCGTTCTGCGCGAGCGGTTGGACGTCCTGCTCCACGTAGATGTCGGACAGCGGCGGTTTGACGACACCGAGCACGTCGTACGGGAACTGCTCAGCCGCCGCAGCCTGACTGCGCAACAGGCCGTCCAGCCACGGATCGGGCAGCGGAACGTCGGTCCAGTCGACGTCCGGGATGCCAGCGGCCCGCGTCCTGTCGCGTCGGGCGAGTTCCCGCCGCTCCAGCTGCCGCCTGGCGCGCTTCCACACGGCGGTGACGGCCTCCGGGGGCTGCCCGAGCGCCGTCGCGAGCTGCCGGGTGGTCGGCAGGCTGCACAGACGGCGGGCGTTGAGGATGTCGTAGACGCTGTCCTTGGGGGGAAGCGCGGGGGCACCGGGCGGGCGCGGGGCGATCCGGAAGGCGTTGACGCTGACGTGCCCGGCGGCCCGGAGCGCCGCGTGGAACCACTCGGCGAGTTCGGACAGTTCCGGCAGCGGCTGCTGATCGGTCTTCCTCGGCCGTCCGTTGGGCATGGGCTCGCTTTCCTCGGGGCTTCGGGGCTCTGGGCTCGGGGCTCTATGGCGCCGGCTCTTCGGGGGTTCTGGGGTTCCAGAGGTCCTGGTGCTCTCGGGTTTCCGCAGAGTTTCCTCACGCTAGAGGGAAATCCCGTACCGGGTGGAGGGTTTGTCGCATCGGTTCGGCGAACGACGGGGAAGGCAGCGCGATGGTGTTCGACGCAGTGGTGACAGGTCTGGGTGACGCCCGGGCGGCGGCCGTGGTCGTTCCGGTGGTGATCGGGGCGGTGGTGCGTCGCTGGCTGCACTACCGCGAGGCCGTGCAGCGGGAGGCGGAGCGAACGCGCCAGGTCAGCACCGTCATCGCGGGCACTGAGTCGCGGCACCGGGCCGAGGTCATGACGGCGTGCGAATGGCTTCGGGCCGGTCCGGACGCGCGTGGCAACGGAAGTGGCGTCGGCATCGGCGTCGGTACCGACAGTGGGCAGCAGTCTTGAGCATGGGCGAGGAGGCGACTGAAGGGGCCTCTGAGGGCCTGGAGGGCTGGTTGAGTGGATGGAGGTGTCTACGGGCCCGGGGGCGCTGCTGAGGGGCCTTCTGGGCGCTTCAGGAGCCCTCTGTGTGGCCAGTGCGCCCCTGGGGCCGCGTCAGCCGGTAGGAGTGCCGGTCGGGCCGTCGGTCGGGCCGCCGGTGGTGCCGAAGCGGGTGTGGAAGTCGGTCGGGGTGGTGCCCAGGTGTCGGGCGAAGGCGCGGCGCCGGGTCTCGTCGCTGCCGAGGCCGCTGCGGCGGTCGGCGGCGGTGACGCTGTGGCCGGCGAGGAGGAGTTGCCGGGCGCGGTCCGGGCGGACGCGTTCGACCCAGCAGGCCGGGTGATGTTCGGTTCGGCCTGGAAGAGCCTGCTCGGGTGGCGGGTGCTGACGGCGGCGATGGCGGCCGTCGCGGGCGGGCTGTGGCCGGCGGCCGGGTAGGCGAGGACGGCGTCGGTCAGCGCGCGCAGCAGCTCGCTGCGGGCCGGCGGGGTGGCCAGGGCGGTGGAGAACGGGGACCGGCGGCCGGGGCGCTGTGTGAAGACGACCGGCTCACAGGCCACGGCACGGGCCGCGTCGGCGCCGTGGTCGTGCCGGTCCAGGGCGAGCGCGAGGTCGGTTTCGGCGTTGATGCCCGCGCTGGTTCCGGCGTGGTTCCGGCGGGCCCCGGCGGTGGTGCGGCGGGTGAGGGCGTCGCCGAACTCGGCCGGCACCCGGGCAGTGCGTGCCGACACCCGGTGAGAGGGGCTGCCACGCCCCCTGGTCCCGCACGTGGGCGGGACGGCGTTGCTTCGCTGTGCGCCCCTGCGGCCCGTGCTCCCGACTCGTCAGGTCGATTCATCGGGACGTCGGTTGAGGCGACCGCGCCGCCTCCGGAAGTGACCGCTACGCGGCGCCGTCAGGGGAGTCCCCGGCGTACCCGCGCGGCGGCGGGACGAGGACCGACCGCCGAACGTGCGGGCCTGTCCGTGAGGCCGGCCGGGACCGCGGGGACGGGGGATTCTTGGGGTCCCGGCCGTGGGAGGCACCGGCCATCGTGGGGGCGTGGCCGGCCTGGTCAGCAGCCCGGAGAGGGGGTGGTGGGGCTGCCGTGGCGGGAATGCCAGACCTGACCGGGGTCGGTGAACAGGCCTCTGACCTGCAATCTTTATGGCCGCGGACACGCCAGGAGGGTGGGAGTGGCTGCCCTGGGTGAGGCTTGGTTCCGTCATTCCGGACCCGGAACGCCCGGCTCGACCTCTTCGAACACTCTGGGTGTCGGCAGCCCCGGCCACCCCGCCTCGTCCGCGCTTCTGTTGGGTTCGTGTCGCGATTTCCTCGGTAGGTCGATGACATGACGCCACGTCGGTCGATGCAGCGGGATCGTGACCCCTGTGGTCTGCCTGGTCTGCCCCGGTCCACCCGGTCCACCCGGTCTGCCCCGGTCCGCCCGGCGCGGCCGTCACGCGCCGGCAGGACCCTCCCGTGGGGGTAGTCACGAACATGATGGAATGTCATATCCCTTTTCCTGAAAGGACTTTCACGATGCCGGTCGACTGGCCGGCCGAGATGTTCGTGTGACGCCTGCACCGGGCGGGGACGGCGGGGCCCGGGTCGACCCGCTGCTCGCCGACCGGGTCACCGAGGCGCTGCTGCTGGCCGGTCTGTCCGTCGCCCACGGCGGGCACGGGCCCGGTGTCCGGCTGGGGCCGGCGCGGCCGTCGGACGACTCGGACGACTGCGCGGGCCTGCTCGCCCTGCACTGGGAGCCCGGCCCCCGGCTGGTGGCCGCCGCGGCGATGGAGGGGCCCGAGGACCCGGTGGCCTCCGCCCGCCGGGTCGTCACCGCGAGCATGGGGACCGCGCTGGCGGAGCTGCTACCGGGCTTCGGCATCGAGGTCGTACCCGGTTCGGCAGGTGGGGAGGTCCGCGTCTCCCGCGTCAGTGGTCCCGCCCCGGCGGTCGGCTTGGGCGGCCTCGCCGCGGCGCCGGTCGGGGCCCGGCCGCAGGAGTCCGGCGTCGGGGCCGATGTCGTCGCCGCGGTCCGCCGGGCCGCCGCGCTCGCCGGCCTGCCCGTCGCCGACCGCCTGTCCGCGCCCGGCATCACCCTCGGCCCGTGCCTGCCGGTCGACGACGGCGACGACACCACGGGCCTCGCGGACCTCGGTTGGAACCCCTCCCGGCGGCTGTCCACGGCCGCCGCCGACGACGGACCCGCCGCCGAGCAGGCCGCGCGCGCCCACTTCGCCGTCCGGGACGCGATGCGCCATGCCATCGGCGACGGTACTTAACCTGTCCATGGCCATCCCTGGCTATGCCTGGTAGGCCCTCCCGGCTACGGTCAGGGTGTGTTCGAGTTCAGCCCCGCCCGCTCGAAGTGGGAACAGATTGCCGAGGCCGTTGCGGCGAGGATCACGACCGGCAAGCTCCGGCCCGACGACAAGTTGTCCGAGGTCGAGTTGACCGATGAATTCGGCGTGGACCGGAAGACGGTTCGCAAGGCGGTCGCGTCGCTTCGGGATGCTCGCTTGGTGGTCACCCGTACCGGCATGGGCAGCTTCGTGACCCACCCGAGCGAGCGCGGAGAGCAGTAGGCCCCGCCCTGCCGGAGTTCACCAGCGGGATGGGGCCGAGGGGTGCGGGTCCGGCATGGATCGTCTGTTGATATTGACGCCCGCGTCCCAGTCGGAGCTTATCGCCCCTAGCTCTTGCGGTGTCGCCCGTTGCCCTTGCGCAGTAGAGCAACGGGGGTGTCATCCTGCGGTGGGGCGAAGTCGTCACCACGCCGAACGATCATGGGGTACGCGTCGGCGTAGGTGTCGGCCACGCCTACCGGCTGCCACTCCTTCCCGTCCCACTCCACCACCAGGCGCGGCGTGTCTTGGAACAGGTGGCCCCGCCGGACTTCCGGGTCAAGGGTCAACGCGTCTCGGGTGCCCGGCGGTCGCTCCCGGTCGGCACGTGCGTCGTACCAGTCGGTCACGGTTTCGTCGTCGGGTTCGAGCACTGCTGATCCTCTCGCACGGCGTCACTCCGAGGTTATCGGCCAGCGTCGTCCGGCGGGATAGTGCCGGGCCAGCCGAACAGACCGAGGATCGGGCGGTTCCGCAGGGCCTCGGCGTACTCGGTAGACCCGTCGAACTCTCGGACGTTAGTGATCGGGTCGTCCGCGGCGTTCAGCATGGCAACGGCGCAGGTGAGACAGAAGTCTTTGCCGGTGTCGAGATCCCGCAGGTTCGCGTACCGCTGGCAGCCGATCCACTGGCACATTCGGCGGTGCCTGCCCCCGGTCGCCTGTCGTCGCGCCATGCTGAGCGGTCCTCGGCCTCTCTACTTGGGTTCCTGGCCGAGCACCGAGAGACGCTGTGCCGAGCGGAGCCTCAGAGCGACCGTATCGGTCGGAAGTTCGGCCAGCGAGTCACGGAACAGCTCGACCAGTTCGCTGGCCAGCTTGGTGAAGTCCTGCCCACCGAGGTTCGGCGGAAGCGCCTCGCGCAGGGCCTCGCGGTCCTCGCTCAGCTCCCAGAGCTTGCGCAACGCCCAGTGCTTCGTCAGGAGTTGCACACCGAAGGTGATGTGAAGGCTGTGTTCCTCGGCGCTCTGTCCCGCGTGCACCCACCCACGCGGGATGAACAGCACCTGCCCGGCCCGCAGTGTGGCCGAGAAGTCCGGGGTGTCCGTGGCGAACCGGAGTTTGTCCTCGGGAGAGAACCCGATCTTGGACCAGTTGTGGTGCTCCAGCGGGTTCACGAAGGTCGGGGCGAACAGTCGCCAGTCCTTTGCGCCCTCGGTTTGCGCGATGAAGACGTGATGACAGTCCCAGTGCCACCCGAACCCCTGTGCCTTCCCGGCCGGGGTGAGGTAGAAGTTCCCCGTCACAGGGTGGCCGAGCATGGACGACAGTTCCTTGCAGAACTCCATGATCGGCGGGTAGGACCGGTGCAAGCCGTTGAGAACCAGGGTGTCGGTCGGGTGGTCCGCGGACGGCCGCTCGGCGGTCAGCACTCCGTCACGGACCATGCCGAACCCGCTCGGACGGATATCGGGGTCGGCGAGGATATCCCGGGCCGCTTCCCTGGTGGCGAGCCGTTGCAGGTCCGCCGCATCACGGTCGTACACCGTGGGCACCGAGGGCCACGCGTCCCGGAAGGTGTCCGGGTCGGTGACCAGCCTTGAAAGTGCAGTCTGCACGGTGGCGCTCCCTTCTCGTAGGGTGGGGCAAGAGGGGCGACCGCCCCACCTGAATTGGGGCGGTCGCCTCTCGTTCACTTGCTGGTGTGTCAGGCGCCGATCAGGTGGTCGTACTGGCCGGCGGCGAAGGCGTCGCGCAGCTTGCGCAGCTCACCGGGGGTTCCGGTGATCACGGCGCCGTCGTTGTTGATGTTGGCAAGCGCCACCAGGCCGTCACCGGCGTCGGCGACCGCGAAGCACTCCACCTTGTCGTCCAGGTGGGAGTACGACGCCACCGACCACTCCAGGCCCGGGTGCGACGCCGGGTTGAACTCCACGGACTCGTTCACGTGCGTTCCTCTCTTGTCGACGGGAACGGCGGGTGCCGTGCCCGGCGGTTCTACCGCTGCACCGTGTGGCACTGCGGGTGGTGCCCCGCCCCGGCGGTGGATCGGCATGCCCGTCCGCCGGGACGGGAGTCTTGGGGCCCGCCCTGGTCGGTTCACGGAAGGGCGACCAGAGCGGGCGGTCATTGGTGGTGCGGAGTACCCCGCCCGGGTCGTCCGAGCCGTCCATTTCCCGTCACCGGGGCGGGGGTTGTGCAGCCCGGCGCAGCGCAGGCACCGCCGGGAGTCAGGGAACTACTTCGTGGGCAGGGCTCGGTGTCGGCCCGTCTCGGCGCGGCGCCGTCGGCGGAGCAAGCGGGACCACCGGGCGAGCTGATGCGCCCGCTCGCCGGCTCGGGTCCGTACGGCGTTCCGGCGCCCGGCCTCGGTGAGCCGGTTCCGCAGCAGGGCGAGGCACCATCGGCACGTGGACAGCTCCACGTCGATTCCGTCGAGCGTGCCCGACCCGATAGGGGTCACGTCCCGCTCAATGCCGCACGACCAGCACCAGCCTGGGGCCCATGGCAGGCCCGGCGGGACATGCGGAAGAACGCCGGTTTCGATCACAGCCGAGCCCGCTGCTCTGCCTCGGATCGGTCGAGCCTCGCCCGGACCCGGGCCTGTGCGCGTCTTCGGCGCCGCCTGCCCTCGACCCATTCCGGGCCGTACACGGTGCCGATCATGGCGACTGCCAGGGCGACGAACGACCACACCCACTTCCGCGCGTCGTCCGGGTCCGCCACGGAAACGCCGAGCGCGAGGCAAGCCGGCCCGGCGCCGACCCCGAGCGCCAGCAGCCCCGTCAACAGAGTCTCGCGGATCACGTCGGCTCCTCCCTCGGAACCGTGACCATCGGGCGGTAGGCCAAGTGCCCGTAACTCCGGTGCTCCGGGCGCTCCGCCGCGTGCTCGAACGGCCACAGCTCGGCCGTCTCGCGGTCGGCGTGCTCGCCCGAGTCCGCTCCGCACGGCGTACCGTCTTCGTCTTCGCCCTCGCAGTAGACCAAGTGGACTTCGTCCCGGTCCGGGGCCGGACCGAACGTCCACAGGAGGAAACGGAAGCGTCGCCGAGTGCCGAAATCGCGGGCGAGTGCATCTAGCGCCACAGTCACCCAGCCTTCACGGGGCGATCGGTCACCATGTCCGTACGGACCCGCTCGTTGACCGTGGCCCCCCGAACGATGTTGGGGTCCGCCGTCCACGGCTCACCGCCCGACAACGGGGTGATCCGCCACAGCTCGCCGTCCGGCCCCGAGTAGGTGCCGACCATGCCCCGCGCAATGTCCACCACCGGATCACCGTTGCCCAGCATCCACAGCGGCGTCACCGTAGCCTCGGCTCGCTCCGCCGGACGGTCCTCGGCGGCGAGGGTGTCGACCCCGGCCCGAATGATCTCGGCGAGCCGGTCGGCCGCCTTTGGCTCGACCACCCCGAGATCCACCCGCGCCACGCCCGTCGCCGGGTCCACCGGGACCACGACAAGATCCGGGAGCGGGCATCCGGCTTCCCTGGCAGCCGCGCCGAGATCGGCGCACGCGTTCTCGGCGTGCGTCTGCTGCTCCCGGTGCAGGCGGGAGAGATGCGATTCACCCACGGTGGCGCCTCACGTCTTCGTATCGGCCTTTCGACTGACCGACATTCAACGGCGCTTACCGATCCGCACGGGACTCCGAGACAGTGACTCCAAGTTGGAGTCTGTGCACTCCCAGTGGCTCTACGATCGGAGCACGTAGTCACGGGGAGCGATTCAGTGGAACAGCAGCCACCCGGCCCGCGCGAGGTTGTCGCCGGGCTGCTTGGAGATGAGCGCCTGTTGACCATCCTCCGGGCGAGAGACATGGGCGCGCTGTTCAAGTTGCTGAACACGCGCGGGGTCAGCACTCGGCGCATCGCTACAGCAGCAGGCATCGGCCAAGGTCGGCTGTACGACTACATGAACGGCCGAACCAGGGTCGAGAAGTTGATCATGTTTGAGCAGATTGCCGATGCCTTCCACATCCCGGGTGAACTATTGGGGCTGGCCCGGCGCCCCTGGGAACCCACCGCACCAGCAGAGCCGTACCGCGCACCGCTCGGTGAAGTACTCGCCCATTCAGACGATCTCTCGGCCATGGACGCCTTTCGGAGTGCGGACAGGCAAGCCGGGGGCGGTCGGCTTTACAGTGCAGTGGTGCGGCACCTCCGGGACAGCGTCGCCCCCCGCCTGGTTGACGGAGCATCTGGCCCCGCGGTCTTCGGCGCAGCCGCAGCCTTGACCGAGATGGCCGGCTGGATGGCGCATGACTCCGGTCAGGACCGGATGGCTGCTGCCCACTTCTCGAAAGCGCTGCCGCTTGCCCGCACCTCTGGTGACCTGCCCCTGGCCGCGCACGTCGCTGCCAGCAGCAGTCACCTTGCGCTACAGACGGGCGACCCTCGGGAGGCAGCCCATTGGGCACTGCTAGGAATTGAACTTGCCCGCTCCGGGCCACACTTGCCCAGTCTCATGGCGCGACTGCACACGATGCACGCCCGTGCACTCGCGGCAACTGGACAGTATGCGTCCGCGACTGCCGCGCTCGACCAGGCGGGGGTGTCCCTTGACCTCGGCGCCGACGACGAACACCCTTGGCTCTCGCCCTTCGATCACGCGACGTTGGCGAGCGAGTCCGCTTTGATCTTTGGCGACTTGGGGAAACTCGGTCCCGCGCTCAAGTACGCTGAGCAGGCAGTCAGTCTGCGCGAGGAAGGTCGAGCCCGCTCCCTGGCCCTTAGCCGAATCACGCTCGCCTCGCTGCACGTGCGGCAGGGCAACCTAGACGCTGCCGTAGGCGTCGGGGTCGAACTCCTCACCACCAGCCCAACCATGGGCTCGGTCCGGGTGGTACATCAACTGGACGGACTCCGGGCCCAGCTCAGCCAACACACCACCTACCACCCCGTTTGTGAGTATCTGGCACGATTCGATGATGAGCGCCGCACACGGGCGCTGCTGCTAGCCGACATCATGCCGCAGCAAAGGGGAGGAACCGGCCTTGACGACACCGCCCACACCTGACGACCCGGAAGCTTGGAACGCCTATCTCGCCGAGGGCAACGCCAAGCAGGCTCGCAAGCGAGTCGCAGTTGACTTGATCATCCGCGACCCGCAGGGCCGCGTACTGGTCGTCAACCCCAGCTATAAGCCTGATTGGGATCTGCCGGGCGGCATGGTCGAAGCCAACGAATCCCCCGAGGACGCGGGTCGGCGAGAGGTCCGCGAGGAACTAGGACTTCATCTCACTCCCGGCCGACTCCTGGTGGTTGAGTGGGTTCCGCCGCACGGCCCGTGGGATGATCAGCTTGCTTTCATCCTTCACGGCGGCGAGCTTTCAACCGAACAGGTGGCCCAACTCAGGCCACACGACGATGAGTTGTCAGAACTGGCCTTGATGGACCCTGGTGACGCTCGCCCCCTGCTACGCCCTCGCTTGCACAACCGCTATGACGCTGCCTTCGCGGCATTGGCCGACGGGCACGCTCGATACCTGAGCGACGGGCACCCGATTCACTGAACCGCGGGAACCGCCCAGGGCCCCGCCACCCGTTTCCGAGGGCTGCGGGGCTTCGTCGTGCCTACGCGGCGAGGGCGACCAGCTCGACCACCAGGGCATGCGTGTGCCGGACCGTGGTCACCAGCGACAGCCCCGCCGGGGTCGGCTGGTCCGCCATGCGGTCGACCAGGTACACGCCCCATCCGGGCTCGGCTCGCCGGACGGGGATGCGCTGGACTTGCATTCCGTACCGCTCGGTGATCCTGGCGCGGGCCAGTACGGCGCCGAGGCGGAACGCCGTGTCGTAGGCGTCGCCCTGGTCGTCACGGCTCAGGATGAAGTGCCGTTCACGGCTCCACGCGCTCATGCTGCCACCACCAGATCACCGGGACCGCCGGGGCGGTGTCGCCCAGAGTCACAGACGGTCCAAGGGGTGTCGTGCACTCGCCAGAGTCCCGAGCCCGGGTCGTGCGTCCACTCGACCAGCCCGAGAATCCCTTGACTGGTCGTCTCCCGCGCGACCAGTCGTCAGCTCAGGACAGCCGGGTACCGAGCACGGCGGGCGGGGCTTGCGTGGCACAGGGCTGCCTCCGATCTGTTGGGGTAGCAATTTGATGACGCCCCGTCATGGGAAGATCCACACGAGTCGGCAGTGAGCCGAACCACTCAGCCGGCTGCTGCGGTGGTTGCTGCTGTCGCTACGTCGGCCTGATCGGCGGCCTCGGTCGCTCCGGTCGCTCCGGTCGCTGGGCCGGCGGATCCCGGTGTCTCGGTCGCTCCGGTCGCTGCCGTGCCGCGGGCCGCCCTGTCGGGCGTCGTGTCGGACGCCTGTCGGCAGGGCGGCCCGCGGCACGTGGGCGGGGCCGGAGAGGTGTCAGGAAGCGGGCATCAGGACGGTGTCGACGATGTGGACGGTGGCGTTCGCGGTCTGGACGTCGCCGCACAGGACCTTGGCGTTGCCGTTGACGGTGAAGTCCTGTCCGGAGCCGGTGACGGTGAGGTTGTCGCCCGCGAGGGTCTTGTGGGCGCCGGTGAGGGCGGTGGGGTCGAGGCGCTGCGGGACGACGTGGTAGGTGAGGATCTTGGTGAGCTTGTCCTTGTCGGCGAGGACGGCGTCCAGGGTGGCCTTGGGGATCTTGGCGAAGGCGTCGTTGGTGGGCGCGAACACGGTGATGTTCTGGGCGGAGTTGAGGGTGTCGACGAGACCGGCCTGCTTGACGGCGGTCACCAGGGTCGACAGCAGCGGGTTGTTGGAGGCGGCGGTGGCGACCGGGTCCTTGGCCATGCCGGTGAAGGACCCGGCGCCGTCCTTGGGCACGGCGGTGCAGGCCGCGCCGAACGGCTGTCCGCTCAGGGCGGCGCCGGTCGCCGTTCCGGCAGCGGCAGCGGCAGTTGCCGGGGCTGCGGCGACGGATGCGGACGAGGAGGCGGCGGGCGCCGCGGCGGTGGACGAGGAGCCGGAGCCGTTGCTGCCGCAGGCGCCCAGGCCGAGGGTGAGTGCCGTGGCGACGAACAGGGCGGCGGCGGTGTGGCGGCGGCGGTGGGTGACGGTCATGTCGGTGTTCTCCTTGGCAGGGGTGTGACGGCCGGTCCGTCGGTCGGGCCGGCCGGGGTCTCGGATGTGAGGGTCGGGGGCAGGGGGTCAGGGGGTGACAGTCGGGGGGCGTCACGGGTCGGGCATGAAGCGGGTCACGGGGTGATGCGTCAGGACGTCACGGTCACGACCGTGCTGTGCCAGCCGGTGGCGCCGGACGGGAAGGGGGCGGCCCGCACCTCCGTCTGGACGGCGCTGGTGGCGTCGGTGGCCCGGACCTCGATCCGGTGGGTGCCGGGTGTGGCCCCGGTCCAGGTGTGGGTCCACTGCCGCCACAGGTCCGGTCCGGCATCGGCGGCGAGCAGCGCCTCCTGCCAGGGACCGCCGTCGACCCGGACCTCGACGGCGGCGACGCCACGGTGGGTCGCCCAGGCGGTGCCGGCCACGGCGACGTCACCGGCGCGGACCCGGGCGAACGGGGCCGGCACCTCGATGCGCGAGGCGGTGCGCACCTCGCCCGTACGGTCCCAGCCCCGGCGCACCCAGTACGGGTCGAAGGCGGCGACGGTGGTGACGTCCAGGTCGACGAGCCACTTGGTGGCCGAGGTGTAGCCGTAGAAGCCGGGGACGACGCTGCGGCAGGGGAAGCCGTGGGCGACGGGAAGCGCCTCACCGTCCATCGCGACCGCCAGCAACGCGCGCCGGCCGTCGAGCACCGACGCCAGCGGGGTGCCGATCGTCATCCCGTCCTGGGACCGGCCGACCAGCTGGTCCGCTCCGGGACGCACACCTGCCCGGCGCAGCAGCGCCGGGAGAGAGGCGCCGAGCCAGCGCGTGGTGCCGACGTACGGCCCGCCGACCTCGTTGGAGACGCAGGTCAGCGTGTGGTCCAGCTCCTCCAGGGGCTCGTGCAGCAGGTCGTCGAACGTGAGGAGGAGCGGGTGGTCGACCATCCCGCGGATGCGCAGGGCCCAGCGGCGCGGGTCGATCCGGGGGAGCGTGAGGGCGGTGTCCACCCGGTAGAAGTCCGCGGTCGGTGTGACGAACGGGGACAGGCCCGCGACCTTGGGGTGGACCGGAACGGGCAGTGGCGGCAGCGGTCGGGCGGCCGGGGGGACGCGGACGGCGTCGCGGGCGGCGGTGACGTCGTAGCGGCGGTCCGACAGTGTGCGGCCGACGACACCGCCGAGCGCGCCGACGGCGATCGTCCCGCCGGTGGCGGCCAGCACGGACCGGCGGCCGGGGCCCTGCGGGGCGGGCGGTTCCTCGGCCGGTACGGCTGCATCCGCCGCCGTAGCCGTAGCCGTAGCCGTAACCGGCGCCGCCGCCGCGTCCGGCTCCGCTTCGGGCGCCGCTTCCGGCGCCGCCGCCGTGGCGGCGCGCAGCCTCTGTGTCAGCCACCGGACGGTGGCCACGCCGACCAGGCCGGCCACCAGCGCCGGTGCGGCGTCCGCGGGCCCGGCACCGGGACGGGACAGGGCGGCCCAGGTGCCCAGCCCGCCGAACAGGGCGAAGACACCCGCGCCGACGGCCGGTCGACGGGCGGCCAGCAGCCCGGCCAGTGCGGCGAGCAGGGCCATCGTCAGGTGGATCCCGCCGAGCAGCACCGTCTTGTCGCTGGTCCCGAACGTGCGGACGGCGTACTCCTTGAGCGGAGTCGGCGTCAGGTCGATCGCCGCCGAGCCGACCGCGAGGACCGGCGCGGTGTCAGGGCCGGTGAGGGCGGCGACCAGTTCGCCCGCCCCGAGCGCGGCCACGGCCGCGGCCACTCCGGCCGCCGCGGCCAGTGCCGCCGTGACGGTCGGCCCGGCCGCCGTGACCGGCGGGGGCGCCGCCGTGACCGCTCCGGCCTGCGCGCGGCGGGTGCGGCGGGTCGGGCGGCTACGGCGGGCAGGGCGTCGGCCGAATGGCGGTGGGGTCGGTGTCGGGTCGGTACTCACAGCCCCGATTCGTCGGCTCCCGGGGCCCGGATGGGTGGGATTTCCACTTCACCCGCAGGAGTGGCAGTCCTCGAACGCGCGAACGCGCGAACGCACGGACGGTCGGACGGGAGGGAACGCGGGCGGAGGGGGCCGACGGGCCGACAGGCGAACGGGCGGTCCCGCCGTGCAGCGCGGCGGCGGGACCGCCCACCGGTGTCCGACCGCCGCCGGTGCGGCGGGAGACCGGCTGGGGGAGGGAGGTGGTCAGTCGAGCGCGCCGCACAGGGCGGGGGCGGTGGCTTCCTGGGGCAGCGCGGGGTTCAGCTCGCTGGGCCCGAGGACGCCGTCGTACCTGCCGTTGTGGTTGTAGTCGATCCCGTGGATCACCACGACGGCGTTGTCCGCCCGGACCTGCTGGGCGACGACGCTGGTGAGCTGGATGGTGCGGGAGTAGTGGAACGTCCCGGTGGAGGGGAAGCGGTCGACGGCCAGGGCGCTGGCCGGGCTGGTGTCGCCGGTGGTGGTCAGGGAGGTGCCGATCGGCCCGTAGGCGGGCAGGCCGTCGGTGGTGCTGATCGCGGGGTGGCCGTTGTGGAGCGTGGCGGCGTCCGCGGTGGGGCACTCGCCGCCGCCCTTGACGTGGATGTGCATGGCGTGGGGGGCGCCGTCGAGCAGCCCGCCGGCGTTCACCGTGACCCTGGCGGTGTCGTCGCTGTTGAGTACGACGGTGGCGGTTCCGGCCCGGCGACGTGGTTGTCCGGCACCGGCAGCAGGATCGCGAGGGTGAACCGGGAGTGCTGCGGCGACAGGTACGGCGAGGCGGCGAAGGCACCGGCGGCCTGCGGGCCGTCATCGGTGCCGGGTCCGCCGTGGGCGGCGGCCGGCAGTGCGCCGACGCCGGGCAGGAGGGCGGTCAGGACGGGTGCGAGGAGTCTGACTTTCATGACGATCGGTCCTTCCGGCGATCGGTCTTGGTGATGATCGGTCTTCGTGGTGATCGTTCATTCGTGGCGATCGGTCCGTGCGGGGGATCTCCGCGGTCCGTTCGGCGCCGCACGTGGAGCGGGGCGGCACACCCGGGCAGTACGCATTCGAACGACATGGGCCCGGCCGGTGCGCTCCCGGACGTGAACCGCTCGTCCCACCAGGGATTCGCACTCCGCACCCGGGCGGATCGGTGGCGCGAAAAGAGCGGAAACGGCGGGCAATCCGGTCCGTGAGCGGCTCCGAATGCGGGATGTCAGCTGGTTCTGTTGGCCCCGGCGGGAACCCCGTGTCCCGGCCGTGGGTCGTGGGGAGGCCCGTGATGTCCGCCGTCCGTTCGTGGGGCCCACCGCCCGCCCGCCGTGCCGACGGAGTGGTCGGATGAACGCCGTCGTCCACCTGTCCGGCCCTGCCCGTCCGGGCCCGGACCTGAAGGAACTCCTCACCCGGGTTGCCCTGGGGGACCAGGACGCGTTCTCACGGCTGTACGACGCGGTGGCCGGACCGGTGCTGGGGCTGGTGCGGCGGGTCCTGCGGGATCCGGCGCAGTCCGAGGAGGTCGCCCAGGAGGTGCTGCTGGAGGTGTGGCGCACCGCGGCCCGCTACCGGGCCGAACGCGGCGAGGTGATGCCGTGGGTGCTGACCATCGCCCACCGGCGCGCCGTGGACCGAGTCCGGTCGGCGCAGGCCGCGGCCGACCGGGACCGGCGCGCCGCCGGGGCCTCCCACACCCCGGCGTTCGACGAGGTCGCCGAGCAGGTCGAGAGCAGGCTGGAACGCGAGCAGGTCCGGCGGTGCATGAGGATGCTGACCGAACTGCAGCGGGAGTCGCTGACGCTCGCGTACTACCGCGGGTACACCTACCCGCAGGTCGCCGAGGTTCTCGGCGTCCCGCTGGGCACGATCAAGACCCGCATGCGCGACGGGCTGATCCGGCTGCGCGACTGCCTGGGGGTGGGAGCATGAACGTCACAGACCCGCACACCCTGACCGGCGCGTACGCCGCGCACGCCCTCGACCCCGACGAGAACGCCGAGTTCGAACGCCACCTGGCCGGCTGCCCGTCCTGTGCCCAGGAGGTGGCCGAGTTCGCGGCGACCCTGGCCAAACTCGGCACCGCGCAGTCGGAGGTGCCGCCGCAGACCCTGAAGGCGAACGTGATGGCGGCCCTGCCGACCATCCGCCAGGAAGCCCCGCACACCACGCCCGCCCCCGGACAGGGGCCGTCCCGCCCCGGGCGACGGGCACCCCGGTGGACGAAACTGGCGCTGGCCGCCTGCCTGGCCCTCGCGGCCTCGGCCGGCGGTATCGCCGTCCAGCAGCACCACCGGGCCGACCAGGCCAGGGCCCGGGCAGCCGCCCTCCAGGTCCAGCAGGACCGGGTCACCGACCTGCTGACCGCACCCGACGCCCGGACGACCACCGGCAGTACCTCCGGGGGTGCCGCCGGCGGCGTGGGCACCGCGGTGTGGTCCCACAGCCGAGGCCAGGCCGCCTTCCTCGCCTCCGGCCTGCCGGCGCCGGCCGCCGGCACCACCTACCAACTGTGGTTCAACGACTCCGGCACCATGCGCCCCGCCGGACTGCTCCCCGGCGGGAACGGCGCACGACTGCTGTCCGGACCGCTGGACGGGGCGGTGGGCATCGGCGTCACGGTGGAACCCGCGGGCGGATCGCCGCACCCCACCTCGGCACCGGTGCTGCTGCTGCCGTTCACCTGAGCACGGTGCCGAGCCGCAGGCGGATGCGGCCCGGCACCGTCCGGCGGAAACCGGGCCGTGATCATGGCATCCGGCCGCACCGAAGTCGTCGTCCCCGTCCGACTGTTCTTCAACTCCCCTGGTCAAGAATCGAACCGGCCATCCGTGCACAGACATGCCGAGGAGCCCGATACCATCGGCATCGGGTTCCGACCCACCGGACCACCGCTCTCCCGCCAAGGTTCCGGGGTGGTCCGGCACGGCGCCCCGGAGCTCATCCGCGAGGGAATCGCGCAGGACGACCACTCCGCTCCGGAGCGCCCGTACCTCCTCACGCTCGGAATGGCCGGCTACACGAAGAACGGCATCATCGGACATCCGTCCCTCGGAACGGCGGCGAAGGGCAAGGCCCTCCTCGACAGCCTGTCCCAGTCAGCCGCCGCTCACCTCTCCCTCATCGCGGGCGGCTGAGCCAGCACTTCGGGCCCTGCCCCGTCAGGGGAAGGGCCCGAAGGAAGAGAAGGAGCAGTGACCGAGCAGACTCAGGCGTTCTTGGGGCCGGCTGACTGGACGACGTCGAAGGACCAGAGGGTGGAGCCGCAGGCGGCGGGACGCTTGAGAGCCTCACCCTCACCACCGTTCTGGTGGGCCGACTTCATCGGACCCTCCATCCAGGCCTGGAACGACTCCTCGTCACGCCAGCGCGTGTAGACGAGGTAGTCGTCGGTGCCCTCGACCGGGCTGCGGAATTCGGCCCCTTACGTAGGGTGGCCTCCGGTGTGCCGCATCGACACCCGTGCTCCAGGCGGGCTTCGCCGCAGGGGTGAGGTCGAGGGGGTGGGGGATCGGGCGTGGGGGCGTCAGCGGGGAACGGTGGTGGTTCCGGCGCCATCTCCGCGCAGAGCGTCCAGCCGGCCGGAGGCGATGACTTCACCGGCCCCGACCCTCCCGATCTCCGTGGTGCCGTGCTCAAGGGAACCGGGCTCGCCCGGGGCATCCGGCTCGCGGCCGGAGACGTCATGAACGGCCTTGGTGACCTCGCCGCAGCACCCGTCGAGCGCCAGCTGGCCTACCACCCGCGGAGCAGGTGATGAACGGGACGACGACCGGCCGGGTCCACGGGGTCGAACTCGGTCTCGGCCTGATCGGCATCGGCCGTCCCTGGCCGACCCCGGATGCCGCCAGGTGCCCGGTCGAGCAGGCCAGGGCGCTGCTGGACCGGGCGATCGAGTTGGGCATCCGGGTCTTCGACACTGTCCAGTTCCCGGCGAACGCCGCCCACACCGGCTTCGGTGCCGTCTTCGCCGAAGCGGAGCGCTCCCACCTGCCCGTGCTCGACCGGCCGATGGCCTCCGGTGGGGTTGCCGGTACCGGCAACCCCTTCGCCTACCACACGGCTTCCTTCCGGTGCGCGGTGGTCCTCACCGGCACCACGAAGGTGGGCCACCTCGAAGCGAACGCGGAGGCGTTCGCCTCCGCCGTGGCTGTGGTGGAGGGGACGGGGACGGAGACGGCGGAGGGGCCGCCTCCAGCGAGGAGTCCGGAACGAGCGCTGCCGTCGGGGAGGCACTGACCGTCGGTACGGCGGCCGCGTGAAGAGGCCACCTGGTCCGGTCCGGTCCGGTCCGGGCGGGGCCGGTCAGGCCAGGGCGTCGAGGAGGCGGTTGAGTTCGGGGTACCAGGCCCGGCAGACGTTCAGGCGGGTCGCGTTGCGGTCGCCGGGCAGCACGAAGCCGAAGTGGCTCCACAGCAGGCCGCGCCGGAGGGGGACGAGCCGCCTGGCCACGTCCGGGAGCGGGACGCGGTGGGCCAGGCCCTGCGGGCGCACCCGGATCGGGTCGACGTCGTGGAAGGCCAGCGAGCGGTCGGTGAGGGTGACGAAGCAGTCGTTGTTGTCGAAGACGCCGATCAGTGCGTACCGGTACGGGCTGCCCCCGCGCAGGACGCCCACGGTGGCCACCGGCTGCTCGCCCGGGAGGTCCCGGGCGACCGCCTCCGCCACCTGTTTCACCATCGTCGACTTGCGCAGGGCCATCCGCTGCTCTCCTCCTCGGTGCCGGCGTGCGCCGGCCGGTCGGGTTCCGGTCTGCGGGGAGCAGGCCTCGTGGTGACGCTACGAACCGTCCGGGCCGCGGGGCACGACGGGGCGCACCGAAGGCTTTGGGCCCCGGCACCGTGAGCACCCGGGGCCGGGCGCCACTCCGGTGGGGGACAATGGGGGCTCGCTGCGGCCGGGCCGCCCGGCGCGTCGGCCACCCGCTGCCCCGGCCGGCACCGTGGACGGGGCAGTACGGAACGGTGGAGCGAGGACATGGGCGGACTGCGGATCGCGGTACTGGGGCCGCTCCGCGCGTGGCGCGGCGAACGGGAGCTGGACACCGGCCCGGCGCAGCGGCGCGCCGTCCTGGCGGCCCTGGCGCTGCGCTCCGGCAGGGTCGCCACCGCTGAGGACCTGGTGCGGGACGTGTGGGGCGCGGAGCCGTCGGCCAGCGCCCCGGCGGCCCTGCGCAACCACGTCTCGCGGCTGCGTGCCGCCCTGGAACCGGAGCCGTCCACCCCGAGGGCCCTGCTCTCGCGGGCCGGCGGCTACGCGCTGCACCTGGAGGACGGGGCGCTGGACCTCGCCGAGGCGCAGCGGCTGCGGGCCGAGGCGGAGGCCGCCGAGGCGCGTGGCGAGGCGGAGGCGGCGCTGCGGCTGACCGGCCGGGCGCTCGGCCTGTGGCAGGGGGTGCCACTGACCGGTGTCCCGGGCGACGGCGCGCAGCGGCACCGCGACCGGCTGACGGAGTACCGGCTGGCGCTGACGGAGGCGCGGCTGGAGCTGGAGCTGCGCCTGGGCCGGCACGCCCCGGCGGTCGCGGAGCTCACCGCACTCGCGGACGAGCACCCGCTGCGTGAGCGCCTGCGGGAACTGCAGATGCTGGCGCTGTACCGGTGCGGCCGGCAGGGGGAGGCCCTGGCGGCCTTCGCCGGGGCCCGGGCGGTGCTCACCGAGGAGCTGGGGGTCGATCCCGGGGCGGGCCTGGCGCGTCTGCACCAGCGGATCCTGACCGCCGATCCGGCGTTGGACGCGGACCTGGCCGGGGCTGCCGGGGCGGCGGGGTCGGTGAGTTCGGTGGGTGCGCTGGGTGCGGTCGGCCCGCTCGGTCCCGTCGGTGGGGGCGGTCCCGTCGGTGGAGCCGGTTCGGTCGGTGGGGAGGGTCGCGAGTCGGGTACACGGCCGGTCGAGGGCGACCGGCGGATCTGGCCTCGTCCGGCCCAACTCCCACCTGACGTACCGGACTTCACTGCCCGTACGGAGGACGTCGCGGCGCTGCTGCGGGCCCTGGGCGGCGGCGGACACGAGCCCCGGACCGTATCGGCCGCACCGACCGCACCGACTGCACCGACTGCACCGACCGCACCGACCGCACCGACCGTCTGGACGGTCCACGGGATGGGCGGCGTCGGCAAGACCACCCTCGCCGTGCACGCGGCCCACACCGCGCGCGAGCGGTTCCCCGACGGCCAGCTGTACGCCGACCTGCGGGGCGCCGGTGCCGAGGCCGCCGATCCGTACGACGTCCAGGAGGTGTTCCTGCGCGCGCTGGGCGTCGCCTCCGAGCACATCCCTGCGGACCGCGCCGAGCGCACCGCGCTCTACCGTTCGCGGCTGGCCGGCCGCACCCTCCTCGTCCTCCTCGACAACGCGGCCGGGACCGAACAGGTCAGCCCCCTGCTGCCGGGCACGCCCGGGTGCGCCGTCCTGATCACCAGCCGGGCGCCGCTGGCCTGTCTGCCGACGACCGGCCGCACCGCGCTGGAGCCGCTCAGCGAAGCGGAGGCGACCGGTCTGCTGGAGCGGCTCGCCGGCGCCGAGCGGTGCCGCCGGGATCCGGACGCCACCCGTGACCTGGTGCGCGCCAGCGGCATGCTGCCCCTGGCCGTCCGCATCATCGGCAGCCGCCTGGCCGCCCGGCCGCGCTGGAGCACGGTGTTCCTCGCGGAGCGGCTGGAGGACCGGCGATGGCGGCTGGGCGAACTGGAGACCGGCAGCCTCGCCGTGGAACCGGTCTTCGACCTCGGCTACTCGGCGCTGGAACCCGACCATGCCCGCGCCTTCCGCCTGCTTGCGATCCCCGAGGTCCCCGACCTGTCCGTGGCCGCCGCCGCGGCCGTCCTGGAGTGCGGCCCGCGCGCGGCCGAGGCGGTGCTCGACGAACTCGCCCACGCCGGACTGCTGGAACCCGCCGAACCCGGTCGCTACCGCTACCACGACCTGCTGCGCCTGTTCGCCCGGCACCGCACGCTGGAGGCCGACACCTCGCCGGAGCGCCAGGGCGTGCTCAGCCGGATCGCCCGCTTCCACCTCGCCGGGACGGCCGCCGCCGTCCACGCGGAGTGGCCGCACAGCCGCCTGCGCCGTGCCGTCGACCCGACCACCGGCTCCACGGGTCCGGCGTTCACCGACGAGGCCCGCGCCCAGCAGTGGGTGATCAACGAGCTCCCGGCGATCCTCGCGGTCGCCGCCCAGATCCTCGACCACCCCTACCGGCCGGTGAGCGCCGAGGACACGGCAACGCTCGCCGGCCTGCTGGCGCTGCTCACCGGCTACCCCGACCTGTCCGTGCCCTGGCCCGCCCTGGACGCCGCCGCCCGCACACTGACCGAAGCCGGCGAGCGCCACGGCGACCGCGCGGCCGTCATGTACGGCTGCGCGGTGGCGGCCGTCGCCTGCGCGCACACCGGTCGCCACGAACAGGCGCGGACCCTGGCCCGCCGCGCCCACGAGGCGCCGTCCCCGCCCGGCCCCGACATGTCCCACCGGATGCTGCACGTCAGGGGGCTGGTGGCGGGCAGCCGCCCGGACGGCCTCACCGAGGCCCTGACCCACAACCGCCGCGCCCGCGACCTCTCCCGCGCGGCCGGGGACATCAGCATGGCCGCCC
The DNA here is from genome assembly GCF_040651155.1 of Kitasatospora sp. NPDC048545. Lineage (NCBI taxonomy): Bacteria > Bacillati > Actinomycetota > Actinomycetes > Kitasatosporales > Streptomycetaceae > Kitasatospora > Kitasatospora sp. NPDC048545. The sequence goes on along the minus strand of NZ_JBEZIQ010000042.1, from coordinate 4,326 downwards.
GCTGCGCCCTCGAACTCGCCCCGGCCCACCTCGCCCTCGGCCGGCCCGACGAGGCACTGGAAGCCGCCCGCGACGCGCTCGACGGCTGCCGCGAGGCCGAGAGCCCGGCCGGTGTCGTCGTCGCCCAGCGGTCCCTCGCCGAAGCACTGGCCGCCCTCGGCCGCCACGACGAGGCGCGCACGGAGTACCGGGCCGCCCTCGAACTGTGCGAGGCACGCGGACTGCGCACCCAGCACGCCCGCACCCTGCTCTCCCGCGCGGCCGCCCTCGCCGGTACGGACCGTCCGGGCGAGGCCGAGGACTTCGCGGCCCTGGCACTGGCCGCCGCCGTAAGGCTCGGTGACGCCCCGGGCGAGGAACGGGCGCGCGCCCTGCTGGCCCGGGCCACGGGCGGGGCGGCGCCGGCCGAGGGTTGATCCGGCGGCCCCGGCGGCCCCGGCGTTGCCGGCGTTGCCGCACCTCCGACCTGGACACCCGCCGACCGGGACACCCGCCGCCCGGGACACCCGCCGGCCTAGACACCCGCCGGCCGGGGAAGTCCCCGGGGTGTGCCCGGGCAGGGGCCGAGGACCGTAGGGGCGGGCTGCTCCCCGGAGCCCGCCAGCGCGGCCGTCAGTCCGCTGCGGCCGTCGATGGCGAGTTTGCCGTAGACGTTCGTGAGGTGGACCTCGACGGTGCGCAGGCCGACGAAGAGGCGCTGGGCGATCTCACGGTTGGTCAGGCCGAGGGCGGCGAGGTCGGCGACGCGCCGCTCGGAGGGGGTGAGGGCGGCGACCCCGTGGAAGGTCCGGGTGCGCGGGCGGTCCCCGACCGCCCGGAGTTCGGCGAGGACCAGGTCGCCGAGCACGGTCGCGCCGCACTCGTCGGCGAGGCTGGCGGCCCGCTGCAGGAAGCCGCGCGCCTCGGGCAGCCGGCCGGCCTTGCGGGCCAGGATCCCGCAGTCGGCCAGCGCCTGGGCGTGCCGCAGGCGCGCGGGTGACCGTTCCAGGAGCGCGACGGCCTCGCGGAGCAGTTCCAGCCCCTCCGGGCCGCCGACGACGAGTCCCATGCCGTGCAGGGCCGTGCCCACTGTCTCCGGGACGCCCCACAGCCGGGCGAGCCGGACCTCCTCGGCGGCCAGTGAGCGGGCGCCCGCGCCGCGCCGCAGCGCGGCCTGCACCAGCGCGGCCTCGGAACGCCAGGAGTGGAAGGCCGGTCCGGCCATGCCCCGGGCGTAGGCCCGCTTGCCGCAGTGCAGGAAGTCGGCCAAGGCCTCCTCCAACCGGCCCTGGGCCACCCGCAGGCGTCCGCGCACCATCAGCACGTGGTCGTTGACCCAGTTGGGGCTCAGTGTGCCGTCCAGACCGGCGCGGGTCAGCAGCAGCTCGGCGTCGTCGGCCCGGCCCCGCCGCACCAGGGAGTCCATCGCGGTCGTCGTCGCGAAGACGGCGAAGCTGTGCGCGGGCCCGATGCCGATCCCCCGCAGCTCCGCCAGTGCCGACCGCGCATCCGCGTGGCTCTCCGTCAGGCGCCCCAGACGGGCCGCCATGTGCGCCCGTACGCTGAGCGCCTGGACCCGTCCGAGGACGGAGCCGCGGGCGTGCGCCCGGTCCACGGCGGCGTCGGCGAGCTCCAGCGCCGCCTCCGTCCGCCCGGCGGCCCGTAGGGCGATCAGGGCGTCGTAGTAGACGACGGACTCGTCGGACAGCGGGTCGGCCCCCTGGCCCAGGGCCAGTTCGGCGAGGGTCACCACCTCCTGCGGACAGCGGCCGACCATGGCTTCGCGCAGGCTCAGCAGCGCCGCCAGCGGCCGCCGGACCCTGGGGTCTCCGGTGTCGAGGACGTTCAGCTCCAGCAGCCGCCGTACGGTCTGCGGCCCATTGGCCGCGTTCGTCAGGTCGATGTGGAGGCGGTCGATCTCCAGCCGCATCGCCTGGTCGGGGTCCTCCTCCCGGATCTGCTCACCGGCCTGCCGCAGCACCTCCACGGCGTCGGGGTGGCGGTCCAGGGCGAGCAGCGCGCCGGCCAGCCTGCGGGCCACCTCGGCCCGTTCGCCCGGTTCCCGGCACAGCCGCAGGCTGTGCTCCAGGCTGCGCACCGCCACCGGGACGCTGGAGGCGAGCTCCAGCCGCCCCAGCGTGCCCAGCAGCCCGGCGAGCTCCTCCCCGGGCACGTCCTCCCGCAGGGCGCGCCGCACGTAGGCCGCGGCCCGCGCCGGATTGCCCCGTTCGCCCGCTCGCTCGGCGGCCAGGGCCAGCACCCGCGACGCCCACGGCTCGCCCGGCGGCCCGGGCAGGAGGTGGGCGGCGATCCGTTCGGCCGGGGCACCGTGCGCGTGCAGGAACCGGGCCGCCCGGGCGTGGAGGTCCATCCGCCGGCTGGGCAGGACGGTGGACGCGACGGCGGCGGCGACGGCCTCGAACCGGAAGGCCACCCCGGCCCGGGGACCGGCAGCGACCCCGGACCCGGCCTCGGGCTCGGGATCGGACCCGGAATCGGACCCGGAATCGGATCCGGGACCGGGCTCGGAGTCGGTACCGGTTCGGGACTCGGTGCCGGCACCGGTCCGCTGCAGACAGCCGGACCGGACGAGCCCGTGCACGGCGTCCTCGACCTCGGGTTCGGTGAGCCCGGTCACCTCGGCCAGCAGGTCGGTGCCCGGCTCGCCACCGAGAACGGCGACGGCCGCGACGGTGGCCGCCGCGTGCGGCGCGAGCGCCGCCGTCCGGGCGAGGACGGCCGGGCCCAGGTCGGCCGGGACGTGCTCGGCGATCCGTGTGGCCAAGGACGCCCCGGGGTCGTGCTGCCCGGCCTCGCGGAGCCCGCGCAGGACGGCCCGGAGCAGAAGCGGATTGCCGCCGGTCGCCTCGCGGCAGGCGGCCGCCATGGAGCGGTCGGCGGGCCGGCCGAGGGACTCCTCGGCCAGCGCCCCGACCGCCTCCTCGCCCAGGGCGCCCAGCGTCACCCGGTGGCCGAACAGCGGCAGGACGTCGGCGAGGGCTCCGGCGTTCGGGTGAGTTCCCTCCTCGCCGAGCACGGCGAGCACGACCAGGGGCAGGTCGGCGCCGCGGCACAGCAGGTAGCGCAGCCAGCGCAGGGAGCCGGGGTCGGCCCGCTGGAGGTCGTCGACGGCCAGCACCAGACGGCCGTGCCCGGCGAGCCGGGCTACGTGCCGGTAGGACGCGCTGAGCAGCGCTGCCTCCGCCTCTGTGGCCGTCGCCGCTGTTGTTGCTGTTGTTGCTGTGGTCGCTGTGGTCGCTGTTCTCGTCATCGTCATCGTCGCCGTCGGTGCGGCAGCGGGCAGATCGGGACCGGGCGGGGCGCCGGGGCTCTCGAAGAGCTGACGGACCATGGCGAACGGCGCCTCCCGCTCCAGCGGGTCGACCGAGGCCGACAGCACGAGGACGTCCTGCTGCCGGCGGGCCCGGGACAGCACCTCGCGCAGCAGCGCCGTCTTCCCGATGCCCCAGTCGCCGCGGAGCAGCACGGAGACACAGCCCTCGCCGGGGGCCGCGAGCAGTTCCCGCAGCGCGTGCGACTCGCGTTCCCGTCCGTGCAGGGCGGGGCGGCTGCCCGCTCCCGCGAGATCGATCACCGTGGGTATCGCTGCCATGTGCATCAGGACTGTCCGTCGTCGAAGCGATCCGCGGCCCCGGCCGACAGGTGTCGGGACCGGGGGAGGGAAGCCCCGCGGGGTGGAACCTGAGCGGCCGGCCGCTCGCCCGCCGATTCTCGCGCGCGCGTGTCATCGGCGCGTAAGCGTCCTGTCATCGCGGGGGCCGGGGGCCCGGGGGCCCGGGGGCCCGGGGGTCCGGGGGGATCAACGGGGATCGACGGGCGGGGGCTGACGGTGGGGACCAGCGGCGGGCTTCGACACCGGGTGGCCGGGCCAGACCTTTCGGTACCGGCCGTCATGTCCCGGCGGCGGTACCCGGCCTAGGTTGGCCGTGGCCGGTGGCGTGCTGCCCGGCTGTTCCGTGCGGTGGGCCCGGATCCGCCTCCGTCGGTCGACGCGGCGTCGTCCGCGCACCGAGAACCACCGCACCGAGAACCACCGCTTTGCGGAGCCTCCCGTACCGAGTGCCCACCGCACCCGTACCGAGTGCCCACCGCACCGCCGAACACGCCACGACCGAACCACTGCACGACGAACCACCGCAGTACCGAACCACCGCAGTACCGAACCACCGCGTCCCCGAACCACCGCACCATCCCGGCGCCGTCCGGACCCGCATCACCACGAGGAGAGAACCGTTGAGCAACGAGAGCCTGGCCAACCTGCTCAAGGAGGAGCGGCGCTTCGCCCCGCCGGCAGAGCTCGCCGCAGCCGCCAACGTCACCGCGGAC
>NZ_JBEZIQ010000041.1:0-93071 GCF_040651155.1 Kitasatospora sp. NPDC048545 | reverse complement strand
CTGCTGTTCGACGAGCCGCTCAACGGCCTGGACCCGGAGGGCGTCCTGTGGGTGCGCGGACTGTTCCGCCGCCTCGCCGCCGAAGGGCGCACGGTGTTCGTCTCCAGCCACATGATGGCCGAGATGGAACACACCGCCGACCGCTTGGTGGTCATCGGCCGCGGCCGGCTGATCGCCGACGAGAGCCTCGCCGAGTTCTCGGCCCGCAACGCGGCAACCTCGGTGACCGTACGTGCCACCGAACTGCCCCTGCTGGCTAAGGCGTTGCGGGCGCAGGGCGCCGACGTGACCGAGGTGGAACCGCAGCTCGGGATCGTCACCGGCCTGTCCGCCGAGCGGATCGGCGAACTGGCCCGCCAGCACGACGTGGTGCTGACCGAGCTCGCCACCCGGACGTCCTCCCTGGAGTCCGCGTTCATGGCCCTGACCGCCGACAGCGTCGAGTACCCGGCTGGAGAGACCCGATGAGCACCACCGCCACACCCCGCTTCGCCGAGCCGGCACCCCGGTTCACCGACCTGCTCGCCGCCGAGTGGATCAAGCTGCGCTCGCTGCGCTCGACGTACTGGGTGCTGGCCCTGGCCTCACTGGTGGCGATCGCGGTCAACCTCAACGCCGTCCACTCCGACCTGCCGTACCTCGACCACCCGCCCACGCCGATGCCCGGGCATTCGCCGTACACCTACGACCCGCTGTTCCACGGGCTCAGCAGCATCTCCGGCGACCTGATGGCGATCGCGGCCGGCAGCCTCGGCGCGATCACCGTGTTCGGCGAGTACACCACCGGCCTGATCCGCACCACCTTCGCCGCGGTGCCGGACCGGCGCGGGGTGATCGTGGCCAAGGTGGTGCTGATCGGCGGTATCACCACGCTCGCCGGGGCGGTGGTGTCGGCCGGATCCTTCCTCGCCACCAACGCGATGCTCGCCTCCCGGCACGTCGGGCTCTCCCTCACCGACCAGGGCTGCCTGCGGGCCGTCCTCGGCTACGCGGCGATCGTGCCGGCCTGCGCGCTGATCGGCATGGCGCTGGGCGCGCTGCTGCGGCACGCCACCGCGTCGATCGTCTCGCTGGTGATGCTGATGTTCATCCTGCCGATGATGTTCGGCGGCGACCGCTACCGGTGGCTGAAGGAGATCGGTACCCACCTGCCGCTGGCCACCGTGCAGCGGCTCACGATCAGGCCCGGCTCCTCGGTGACGATGGGAAAGTACGCACCGAGCGTGCTGGACTCCTGGATCACCATGGGGGTGTGGGCGGTCGCCGCGGTGGCGGTCACGGTGGTCGTGGTGCGGCGCCGGGACGTGTGAGGGACCGGTCCGGCGTCGGGGCGAGCGGGCCGCGGACCTGCCCGGCACCCCCCGGCCCGGCACGCTGCCAGGCCGGGCGGGAGCGGCGCGGCGCAGGTGCCCGGGCGCTCCGGGACGGGCGCTCCCTGGCGGGTGCTCAGACCGCGGCCACGCCCGCCTTGGTGCGGAAGGCGGTGAGGGTGGCCGCCGGGACGCCGCAGGTGGGGAGGAAGGAGGCGGCGCCGCCGTGGTGGGAACGGACGCGGTCGAGGAAGACCGCCATCGCCTCGGCCGGGGCCTCCAGCAGGGGCGCCGGGATGGTGAGGTTACGTCCCCGGGAGTCGGTGACCCGCGAGGTGGTGCGGTCGTTGAGGGCGGTGCGGTGGCGTTCGGCGAGGCCCGCGAAGATCTGCGGGAGGGCGTCCGTGGTGCGGGCGTAGTCGGCGACGATGCGGTCGGCGGAGGCGCCGAGCAGGTCGAGGAGGAGGGCGGTCAGCAGACCGGTGCGGTCCTTGCCGGCCGCGCAGTGCAGCAGGACGGCGCCGGGGCGGACGGTGGCCTCGACGGCGGCGGCGACCGCATCGGGCGCGGACTCGGCCAGCAGCACGTAGAAGTCGCCGAGGTCGGCGGCCGTGGCCATGGTGCTCATCCGCGCGGTGAGGGCGTCGGTGGCCGGGTTCACCGGGGCCGCGACGACGCCTATCCCGGCGGCCTCGGCGGCGGCCCAGTCGGCGGGGTCGGTCTCGCGCGGGTCGCGCAGGTCGACGACGGTCCGGATGTCGCAGGCGCGCAGTTGGGCGACGACGGCCTCGTCGGCGGCCGGGAACGGCTGGGCGGAGCGGTACAGCACGCCGGGGCGGACCCACCGGCCCTCGGGGTCACCGAGGGCGGCGGCGTCGCGGAAGTTGACCAGGGACATGCGGGAGGCCTTTCGGTGGAGCCGCGCTCGGGAGGGGCGGATGTCCGGGCGGACATCTAGACGTCTAGATGTCTAACCCCTCCGGGGGTCGCCGGGCAAGCGGCGACCGACGGCGCTCCCTCCATCCCACCCCCGCCCGCGCACCGGGGCGACCCGAACGGGACGGGTGACAGGAGCCGGGACGCAGCGGGCACCGGCCGGTGGGCTTCGTAGGATCGAGCGTGTGGCGACCAACCCCCCGGACACCCCGAACACCCCGAACCCCGCGGACACCCCGAGCACCCCGCTGTACCGCCGCCTGGCCCGTCGGCTCCAGGAGCGCGTCGACGCGGGGACGTATCCGGCGGGCACCCGGCTGCCGAGCGAGCCGGAGCTGAGCGCGGAGTTCGGCGTCAACCGGCTGACCGTGCGGCAGGCGGTGGCGGAGCTGGAACGGGCGGCCGTGGTGGAGATCCGCCGGGGCGTGGGCACCTTCGTCCGCCCGCCCGCCGTCCGCGTGTCGATCGCGGTGGACCCGCGCAGCCAGCGCTTCGACCTCGGCAGCGTGCACGCGGCCCTGCCCGACCGCGGCCGGGACGGCGACCCGGGCGGCGAGGGCGACCCGGGCGACGGCGAGTTCGTCGTGGCCGCGCCCGGGGTGACCGGCTCGGCGGAGGACGCGGAGGCGGCCCGCCGGCTCGGCCGCGAGCCCCGGGAGCTGTTCCGGGTGGACTCGGTGATCCGGCTGGGCGGGCGGCCCCGGGCGGCCTGCAGCTACTGGGTGCCGTTCGGCCCGCTGCCCGCCGACCTGGTCCGGCCGGGCCGTCCCGGGAACCTGGTCCTGGACCTGGCACGGGCCGCCGGGGTGGAGCTGGAGTACGACTGGCGGGCCTTCGGCGCGGTCGGCGCGGACCTCGCGGACGCCGAGCTGCTGGGCGTCCCGCCGGGCACCGCGCTGCTGGTCCGCGAGGGCGTCAGCTGCACCCCGGACGGCACGCCGACCCTGTACGTGCGGCGGCGGATCGACGGCAGCAGCGCCCGGTTCGTGCTGCACTTCCGGGACCGGTAGCGGCGGGTGGCCACCGTGGCGACCGGTGGCGACCGGGCCCGGTGCGCGGTTCGCGCACGGTTCACCTGCGGTTGACGCCCGGTCCCACGCCCGGTCCCACGCCCGGCCCCACGCCCGGCCCCGCACGGGTTCCAGGGCCGGCGGAACCCGGCCCCCGGCGGACCGTTCCTGCTAGTGTTCAGCGCCGAAATACCAGGTCGTACGGGGGATGGCAGGACACGGTGGCCGAGGGCATCGAGCACGACATACCCACCGAGCTGGCCGAGGCCTACCTCGTCCTGCTCGCCGACGCCTCCCGCACCGGACGGCTGCTGCGGCGCGACGAGCTGGAGGGTCTGCGCAAGCTCGGCGAGCACTGCGCCGAGGCCGGGTACGGGCTGCGCGAGGTGGTGGCGCACTGCCTGGCGGCGGCCCGCCGGGCCTGGCAGACACTGCCCGGGACGACCGCCGCGAGCAGCGTCAACGAGCTGCGCCGGATGGGCGACGCCGTCCTCGCCGCCACGGACGCCGCGCTGGCGGCGCTCGGCGAGGGGCACGAGCGCGCACAGCGCCTGGCGGTCCGTCAGGAGGAGGCGGCCCGACGGGAGTTCATCGACGACCTGCTGTTCGGCCGCAGTGACCTCGGCCTGCTCGCCGAACGGGCGGAGCGGTTCGGGCTGCGGCTGGCGAGCGCGTACACGGTGGCGGTCGCGGTGGGCGACGAGCCGTTCGCGGACGTGCATCCGCTGGTGCACCGGGTGGAGCGGGAGCTGGCCGGGCGGTTCGGCGAACGGGACGTCCTGCTGGCCGGCAAGGACGGTCGCCTGGTCTGCATCGCCCCGGACTCCGAGCGGGCCGTGCTGGAGGCCTTCGCCGACCTGTCCCTGCGTCCCGGCCCCGGCCACCGCCCGGTGCTGCGGGTGGCCACCGGCCGTCGGCACTCGGGGCCGAGCGGGGTGCTGCGCAGCTACGAGGAGGCGCTGGACGCGCTGGACTACGCGCACCGCCTCGGCCTGCCGACCGAACGGCTGAAGGCCGAGGACCTGCTGGTCTTCCCGGTGCTGATGCGCGACCGGGCGGCGATGGCGGACCTGGTGCGCAGCGTGCTCGGCCCGCTGACCGAGGCGCGCGGCGGCGCCCGTCCGCTGCTGGACACCATCGCCGTGCAGGCGGAGGCCGCGTACGTGAACGCGGAGGCGGCACGCCGGCTGGGGCTGAGCGTGCGCACGCTGGGCTACCGGCTGGAGCGGATCAAGGCGCTCACGGGGTACGACCCGTCGAACGCGCTGCAGCGCTTCACGCTGGAGACGGCGGCGATGGGCGCGCGGCTGCTGAACTGGCCGGAACAGCCCCTCTAGACCCGCCCCCGCCAAACCCGCGCGGGCCCGCTGCGACAGCCTGGCGGTCGTCCTGTTGCCCGGCTGTTGCAGTGTCACGCGGGTCGCGCGTACCAGGGTGTCAAAGAGCCGTAAAGATTGCCGGATCCTGGCAATGTGCGGCGGGCTCCCCCACTGTCATGATCTCCCCGGCGCCGAAGTGCGGTGCCGTGGGGAAGGCGGGGGAGCGTGGCCGGGACGGGGGGATTCTTCGCGGCCGCGCTGGCCTTTCCGACGGCGCTGTTCAGCTTCGCGCTGGTGGTGGTCGTCGGGTACTGGCTGCTGATGCTGCTCGGCGGACTGGGGTTCGACGCCCTGCACGGGGGACACGGCGTCGGGCACCACCTGGGTGCCGGGCACGTCGGCCATGCCGGGCACGTCGGGCACGTGGGTCACGTCGGGCACGGTGCCGGGGGGCACAGTGCCGGGGGGCACGTGGCGCACGGGACGTCCGGCGGGCACGGCACCGGCGGGCACGGCACCGACGGGGGGGACGGCGGCAAGGGCGCCCAGGTGGGCGCCGGCCACCACGGGGGCGTGCTGGACGCGCTGGGGCTGGGCGGGGTGCCCGTGACGGTGGCGGTGTCGCTGCTGGTCGCGCTCGCCTGGTTCGTCAGCCTGGCCGGCACCGTGCTCACCTCGGGGGCGCCCGCGCGCGGCGGTGTGTTCGCCGTCGCGCTGGTCGCCGCCTGGGCGGGCACCCGGGTGCTCGTCAAGCCGCTGAGGCGGCTCTTCCCGCAGGACCGGCCGACCACGCGGGGGGACTTCGTCGGCCGGGTCTGCGTGATCCGGACCGGCCGGGTGACGGCCGACTTCGGGCAGGCCGAGGTCGCCGCCGAGGACGGGTCCACCGCGACCGTCCAGGTCCGCACGGCCACCCCGGAACCCGGGCTGACGGCCGGGCGGACCGCCCTGATCTTCGACTACGACGCCGAGAGCGAGCACTTCCTGGTGGCGCCCTTCGACCCGTCGCCGCCGGGCCTCGACTGAGGCGCCGCACCGCGCCACTCCACACCGCCCAGGATCCGACGATCCGTCACTTCATTCTGCTCGCTTTCCACTTCGCACCATCTCGTCATCTCGTCAAAGGACTCCGTGATGGACACCATCGCCGTGGGTTTCGGCGTACTCGTCGCCGTCGTGCTGCTCATCGTGCTCGCCATGCTGCTCTTCGTGGGCCGCCTGTTCCAGAAGGTCGAGCAGGGCAAGGCACTCATCGTCTCCCGGACGAAGAAGGTGGACGTCACCTTCACCGGCACGATCGTCCTGCCGATCCTGCACAAGGGCGAGCTGATGGACATCACCGCCAAGACGGTGGAGATCCACCGGGCCGGCCGGGACGGCCTGATCTGCCGCGACAACATCCGCGCGGACATCCGGATCTCCTTCTTCGTCCGGGTGAACAAGACCGTCGAGGACGTCGTCAAGGTCGCGCAGTCGATCGGCACCGGCCGGGCCAGCGACCCGCAGGCGATCCAGGACTTCTTCGCCGCCAAGTTCGCCGAGGCACTCAAGACCGTCGGCAAGCAGCTCGACTTCACCGACCTGTACACCCACCGGCACGAGTTCCGGGACCAGATCATCGCGGTCATCGGCACCGACCTCAACGGCTTCACGCTGGAGGACGCGGCCATCGACCACCTGGAACAGACGCCGATGAGCCAGCTGGACGGCGACAACATCCTGGACGCCCAGGGCATCCGCAAGATCACCGAGCTGACCGCGATCGAGCACGTGCGCACCAACGAGTACCAGCGCACCGAGGAGAAGGAGATCACCCGGCAGAACGTCGACGCCCGGGAGACGGTCCTGGAGCTCGAACGCCGCCAGGCCGACGCCGAGATCCGCCAGCGCCGCGAGATCGAGACCCTGCGCGCCACGGAGGACGCGGTGATCGCCCGGGTGCAGGAGGAGGAGCGGCTCAACGCGCAGACCGCCTTCCTGCGCACCGAGGAGCTGCTCGGTGTCCAGCGGGAGAACCAGGCCCGCGAGGTCGCGGTGGCGCAGAAGAACCGCGAGCGGGTGATCGCGGTGGAGAACGAGCGGATCGAGAAGGACCGCCTGCTGGAGGTCGTCGGCCGCGAGCGGGAGACCGAGCTCGCCACGATCGCCAAGGTGAAGGAGGTCGAGTCCGCCAAACGGGAGGTCGCCGACGTGGTCCGCGAGCGGGTCGCGGTGGACCGCACCGTCGCCGAGCAGGAGGAGGCCGTCAAGACGCTGCGCGCCACCGAGGAGGCCGAGCGCGTCCGCAAGTCCGTCGTCATCCAGGCCGAGGCGGAGGCGCAGGAGAAGCTCGTCAAGGACATCAAGGCCGCCGAGGCCGCCGAACAGGCCGCCGCGCACAAGGCCCGCGAGGCGCTGGTACTGGCCGAGGCCCGGCAGCGAGCCGCCGAGCTGGACGCGACCGCCAAGATCCGGATGGCCGAGGGCGTCCGGGCCGAGGCCGCCGCCGAGGGCCTGGCCCGCGTCCAGGTGCGGGAGCAGGAGGCCGCGGCGGTGGAGAAGGTCGGCCTCGCCGAGGCCGTCGTCCAGGCCGAGAAGGCCAAGGCCGCCGCGCTGGAGGTCGGTGCCAAGCTGAAGGCCGAGGCCGAGGGCCTGACCGAGAAGGCCGCGGCGATGGCCAAGCTGGACGAGGCCTCGCGCGGGCACGAGGAGTACCGGCTGCGGCTGGCCGCCGAGAAGGACGTCCGGCTGGCCGGGCTGGACACCCAGCGGCAGATCGCCGAGGCGCAGGCCGCGCTGGTCGCGGCCGGCCTGGAGAAGGCCAAGATCGACATCGTCGGCGGGGACTCGGTGTTCTTCGACCGGCTGGTGCAGTCGGTCACGGCCGGCAAGAGCGTGGACGCCTTCGTCGGCCACTCGCAGACCGCGCAGGCCCTGGCCGGCCCCTGGCTGGACGGACGGGCCAGCTTCACCGAGGACCTCACCCGGGTGCTGTCGTCGGTCTCCACCGCGGACGTGCAGAACCTGACGGTGTCCGCGCTGCTGATGAAGCTGATCGGCTCGGGTGCCGGCGAGCAGTCCGGGCAGCTGCGCCAACTGCTGGATTCCGCGCGGAAGCTGGGCGTCGCCGAGACCCCGATCGGGTCGCTGGCCGGTGGCCTCGCCCCGGTGAACGGCTCCAAGTAGCGTACGGACCCTGGCGACGCCGCTCCGAGCGGCACCACTGCGGACGGCGTCGCCCCGGGCAGCCCGGCTCGGGGCGACGCCGATCCGGACGGCGTCGCCCCGGGCAACACCACTCCGAGCAACGATCCGCCGAGTACCTGAGGAACTGACCGTGGACGCCCTCGACGCCCGGCTCGACGCCGGCACCTACGAGGTCCTGCGCGACCGGCTCGCCCGGTCCGCCGCCGAACTCGCCGACCGCGCGACCGCGTTGAACGCCCGCCGGGTCGAGGAGTTCGGCGGCGGGGAGCTGCGGCTGACCGGCACCGGGCGGCTCACCACCGCCCGGGCCTGCCTCCCGCAGGACCTCACCGCCGCCGGCGGGCTGCTGCTGCTCGGCACCCGCCCGACCGAAGTCGAGGACAACGCCGGCGACTTCGCCGACGTCCTCGGCCTCCACGGCCCCGACCTCTCCCCCGCCCCCGCCGAGGGCACCCTGCTGGACGACCCGCGGCTGCGCCAGGACCTCGCCGACCTGCGCCGCTACTTCCGCGACGCCCGGCTGGAGCGGCTGCGCCCGGTGGAGGGGCGGCTGCTCGCCGTCTTCCGCACCGGCCCGGCCCCCACCGACGTCCGGGTGCTGCGCTGGCGCCTCGACGACGGCGCCGACGACGCCCGGCCCGCCTACCTGGACGGGCGCGGCGAGCGCGACCACACCCCCGCCGACGGGCAGCAGCTCCCCTGGACGGCGCTGACCCGCGACGACCAGCTGCCGGCCGGCCCCGGCCGGCCGCCCCGCGCCGACCTGGCCGGCGAACTCCACCTCGGCGTCGACGGCGGCCGGTTGACCCTCACCGCCCCGGACGGCCGGGAACTGCACCGCGAACCGCTGGCCGAAGCCCTGCAGACCCTCGCCGACGCGCAGGTCGCCCACGCCCGGCTCGGCACCCTGCTGCTGGTGCGCGTGCGCCCGTACCAGGAGGAGACCGTCCGGCACCTGGTGGTGCACCTGCCGACCGGCACGGTCACCCGGATCGACGCGCTCGGCCAGGCCTGCCTGCGGCTGCCCGCCGACCAGGGCGTGGCCTTTCCCGGCGGCTGCCACCTGGTGGACGGCACCGTGCGCACCTTCGACCAGCCGGTGGACGGCCTGACGTACGAGCGCACCGTCGTCTCGCCCAACGGCGAGGACGTGCTGTACGAGTTCCGCTCCCCCACCGACGGCCGCGCCCTGCTGCAGCCGTACAACAGCGTCCGCCAGGAGGCCGCCGCACCGCTGCCCTGCCAGGGCTACGCGCTGCTCGCCGACGGCACCCTCGTCGCCCTGCGCCCGGCCGAGGACGGACCCACCCGGCTGCACCCCGCACAGCTCTGGCAGACCCCGTTCACCAGCGAACGCTTCGCCGCCCACCAGCCGCCCGGCACCGGGCCGTTGGCCCGGATCGGCAACGCCGACCTGGTCCGCGGCCTGGCCGACTGCCTGGCGCTCGCCCGGCTGGCCGCGGCCGGCACCGACAGCCCGGCCGGCCACCGGGCCGTCCTCGCCGCCTGCACCCGCACCGCCGACCGGCACCACTGGCTCGGCCAGAGCGGCCTCGGCGACCTCGCCGCACCACTCGCCGAGATCCGCGACACCGCCCGGCAGGTCATCGCCGAGTACGAGGCGACCGCCCAGCTCACCGCACACGCCGCCCGCCAGGCCGACGAGGCGGCCGAGCATGTCGAGGGCCTGCTGCGCACCGCCCGCGGCGAGACCTTCGCCGACGCCGCCGAGTGGGTCGACCGGCTCGCCGGACTGCGCCGCGCCCAGGGCCGGGTCGAGGCGCTGCGCGACCTGCCGCGCGCCGACCCGCAGCGGATCGACGCGCTCGCCGCACACCTCGCCGAGGGCCTGGCCGAGGCCGCCGCCCGGGCCGTCGTCCAGCTCGCCGAACCCTCGGCCTTCGAGCCGCACCGGCGGCGGGCCGCCGAACTGGCCGAGCACTGCGCCGCCATCGCGACCGCCACCGAGGCCGAGCCGCTGTCCGAACGGCTCACCGAGCAGAGCGAGGCCCTGCAGACCGTCTCGGAGCTGGTCGGCACCCTCGACCTGGCCGACGCCACCACCCGCACCGCGATCCTGGACCGGCTCGCCGACGTCCTCGGGCTGCTCAACCGGGCCCGGGCCGCGCTCACCGTGCGCCGCCGGGAGCTGCGCACCCGCGAGGCCGCCGCCGAGTTCGCCGCCGAGACCGCCCTGCTCGCCCAGGCCACCACCGCCGCGCTCGCCGCCGCCGACACCCCCGAGGCCTGCGACGACCAGCTCGGCCGGCTCCTGCTGCGGATCGAGCAGCTGGAGACCCGCTTCGCCGACGCCGACCCGGCCCTCGGCGAACAGCTCGCCGACCGGCGCACCGAGATCCACGACGCGCTCACCGGCCGGCGCCAGCACCTGCTGGAGGAACGGGCCCGCCGCGCCGACCGGCTGGCCGCCTCCGCCGCGCGCATCCTCGACACCCTGCACCGGCGTCTGGCCGCCCTGGACACCGCCGCCGAGATCGACGCCGCGCTCGCCGCCGACCCGACCGCCGTCAAACTCCGCGACCTGGCCGGCCAGTTGACCGCGCTCGGCGATCGAGTCCGGGCCGAGGAGCTGACCGGACGGCTGCGCGCCGCCCGGGGCCGCGCCCAGCGCGCCCTGCGCGACCGCGCCGAACTCGCCGGGGACGGCCCCGGCACCCTGCGGCTCGGCCGGCACCTGTTCGCCGTGACCACCCAGCGGCCCGAACTCGCTCTCGTCCTCTGGCGCGGCCGGCCCGCCTTCACCCTCACCGGCACCGACTACCGCTCCCCGGTCACCGACCCGGCCTTCGCCGCCACCGCGCGCTACTGGGACCGGCCGCTCCCCTCCGAGACCCCGCAGCTCTACCGCGCCGAGTACCTCGCCGCGAGCCTGCTGCTGGCCGCCGAACCGGGCACGCTCACCGCCGAAGCGGACCTGCTGGAGTACGTCCGGCGGGCCGCCGAACAGCGGCCGGACGAGGGCTACCAGCGCGGCGTGCACGACCACGACGCGGCCCTACTGCTCCGCGCCCTGCTCGAACTCGGCGCCGAGGCAGGACTGCTGCGCCACCCGGCGGGCGCCAGGGCAGCCGCACAGCTGTACTGGGCGTACGGCGCCGACGAGCGGCAGCGGCTGCTCTGGCACACCCGGGCCCGCTCGCTCGGCCTCGCCCGGCAGGCCTTCGGCGGCGTCCCCGCGCTGGACGCGCTGGCCGCCGAACTCTCCGCCGCCGTCGCGGGTTTCGTCCCGGACGCGGAGGCCGACGGCCCGGCCGGCCCGTACCTGGTCGCCGAACTCGCCGCCGAGACACCCGCGTTCGCCTACTCGGCGGGCGCCGCCACGCTGCTCGACAAGTTCCGCGCCGCCCCCGAGTCGGCCGGCCTCACCGAGGCACTGGCCGCCCTGCCCGACGAGCCCGGGCTGCTGCCCGTACGGCGCCAGCTCGCCGCCGCCTGGCTGGAGGCGGGCGCCGGCGACGCCGACCCGGCCGACCTCGCCGAGGCCACCGCCGTCCTGCTCTGCCCGGCACTGCCGCGCCGTCCCGCCGAGGGCGCGGTGAGCACCCGGCTGACCGGGCTGGTCGGCGACCACCCGCGCCTGACGGGCGGCGCTCTCGACCTCCGACTGGACGAACTGCTCTCCCGAGTACGGGAGTTCGAGGAGGTCGAGGTGCCCGGCCACCGGGCCTACCGGAAGCTGCGCGGAGAACTGCTGGCCGCCGAGCACGCCCGGCTCCGGCTCGACCAGTACCGGCCGGCCCCGCTCAACGGCTTCGTCCGCAACCGGCTGATCGACCAGGTGTACCTGCCGCTGATCGGCGACAACCTCGCCAAGCAGCTCGGCACGGCCGACGCCGGCGGGCCGGTCGACCGCAGCGGCCTGCTGCTCCTGGTCTCCCCGCCCGGCTACGGCAAGACCACCCTGGTCGAGTACCTCGCCGAGCGGCTCGGTCTGCTGCTGGTCTCCGTCAGCGGCCCGGCGCTCGGCCACCGGGTCACCTCGCTGGACCCGGCCGAGGCCCCCGACGCCACCTCCCGGCGCGAGGTCGAGAAGCTCAACTTCGCCCTGCACGCGGGCGACAACGTGCTGCTCTACCTGGACGACGTCCAGCACACCTCGCCCGAGTTCCTGCAGCGCTTCATCCCGCTGTGCGACGCGCAGCGCCGGATCGACGGCGTCCACGACGGCGAGGCCCGCGAGTGGGACCTGCGCGGCAAGCGCTTCGCCGTCGTGATGGCCGCCAACCCGTACACCGAGTCCGGCCGGCTCTTCCGGCTGCCCGACATGCTCGCCAACCGCGCCGACGTGTGGAACCTCGGCGACGCCGTCGCCGGACGCGACGACCTCTTCGCGCTCAGCTTCGTCGAGAACGCCCTGCCCGCCAACCCCCACCTGGCCCCGCTCGCCACCGCCGAGCGCGCCGACCTGGAGGTCCTGCTCGCCCGCGCGGCCGGCGCCCCGGGCGGCACCGGCATGACCCTGGCCGGCGCCTGGCCCGCCGCCGAGGTCGAGCGGATGACCGCCGTCCTGTCCGGGCTGCTCCACCTGCGCACCACCGTCCTGGCCGTCAACCGCGCCTACCTGGACTCCGCCGCCCAGGACGACCGCACCCGCACCGAGCCGCCGTTCCTGCTCCAGGGCTCCTACCGCAACATGGCCAAGCTCGCCCAGCGCCTCGACCCCGCCCTCACCCGGCCCGAGCTGGACGCCCTCCTCGCCGACCACTACCGCGCCGAGGCCCAGCCGCTGGGCGCCGACGCCGAGGCGCAGCTGCTGAAGCTGGCGCAGCTGCGGGGAGCCCTGACGGGGAAGCAGGCGGAGCGCTGGGAGGAGCTGAAGCGCGTCTGGCGGGAGCGGGGCCGGGAGCGCTGACCACCGGGGGCCCGCGCGGGGCGGCGGTCAGCTGATCGGCCGGTCACACGACCACACGACCACAAGACCGAGCGGCCGGTCACACGACCACACGACCACACAACACGTCCCACCGGGGCAACCCCCGTGGCGCCGCCCGGAGCGGGACCGCACCCGCCGCTAGCGTGTCCGCATGGGCGCTCAGCAACTCGATCTGGCCGGGCTGCGCCGGGTGTACGGGCGGTCCGGGAGCCGGTGGTTCTACACCCGCGTCGCACGCAACGCCCGGCACTGGGGATGGACGGAACCCGGGCAGTCCAAGTGGCGGCTGTGGCGGGCGCAGCGGCAGCTGCAGGACGTGCTGGGGCGCAAGCTGGCGCTACCGGTGGGAGCCCGGGTGCTGGACGCCGGGTGCGGGGCCGGGGTGGTGGCGCGGGCGATGGCCGCGCGCTTCGGCCTGGTGGTGACCGGGGTCGACGTCCTGGACTTCCACCTCGCCGAGGCCCGTCGGCTCAGCAACCGCGCCGCGCTGGACGACCGGACCGCCTTCTCCTGGGGCGACTACCACGAACTCCCCTTCCCCGACGACACGTTCGACGGCGCGTACTCGATGGAGACGCTCGTCCACTCCTACGACCCGCCGCGCGCCCTGGCCGAACTCCACCGCGTCCTGCGCCCGGGCGGCAGGCTGGTACTCCTCGGCCCGATGAGCACCGTCCCGCTGGAGGAACTGGAGCCGGACGCCAGGGCGTTGCTCGTCCCCTACCTGGACGCGATGACGATGACGGGCGCCAAGCTCTACCACGCCCGCAACCTGCCCCGACTGCTCGCCGAGGCCGGGTTCGAGGTCGAGGAGGCACTGGACGCGACGCCCTGGTACACGCCCACCTCGGAGGCGGTGTACGCGTACTTCCGGCTGCCGTGGGAGGTCCTGCGTCGCTGCGGCGACCCGGCGAAGTGGCTCAACCTCCGCTCCACGGTGGAGATGTACGGCGTCCGCGAGTACGTCGCCTGGTACGTCCACACCGCCGTCAAGCCGACGGCGTGACCTCCGCCGCGAACGGGCCCGGCGCACCGCTGCCGTACCCGAACGGCTGGTTCTGCGTCGGCCGGGCCCGGAACCTGCCGCCCGGGCGGGTGCGGACGGCCCGGCTGATGGGCGAGGACGTCGTGCTGTACCGGACCCGCGGCGGCGCGGTGCACGCGGTCGGGCCGCACTGCCCGCACCTGGGCGCGCACTTCGGGGCGGGCGGCACGGTCCGGGGCGAGGAACTGGTCTGCCCGTTCCACGGTTTCGCCTTCGGCCCGGACGGCTCGTGCACCGGGGCGCCGGACGGCACCCGACTGCGGGCCTCGCTGACGGTGCGCCGGATCCGGGAACGGGACGGCGCGCTGTTCGTCTGGCGGGGCCCGGACGGCGAGCCGCCGGGGTGGGAGCTGCCGCCGGCGGTCGGGGTGCGTCCGCTCGCCTGGTGGAGCGGGGAGGTGCTCTCACACCCGCAGGAGGTGATGGAGAACGGCGTCGACTTCCGGCACGTGAAGGTGCTGCACGGCCTGGACACCCGGGAGACCGCCCCACCGGACGTGGACGGGCCGCTGTTCACCGTCCACCAGCGCACCACGACCCGCTTCCCGGGGCTGGGGGCGGTCAGCCTGGAGCAGCCGGTGACGCTCGCCGGGCTCGGGATGATGCGACTGGTGGCCGAACTGCCGGATCTGGGCGCGACGCTGCGGGTCTGGGTCCTGGCGACGCCGGTCGCGCCGTGGCGCACCAGGGTGCGGTTCGCGGTCGCCGGCGGCGTGCCGGTGCCGGGGGTCGGGTCGGCGCGGGCGCTCGACCGGACGGCGTCCTGGCTGGCGCTGCGGGCCTCGGTGCGGATCATCAAGCAGGACCGGCCGGTCCTCGCCCACAAGCGGTACCTGGCGCAGCCGCGGCTCGTACCCGGGGAGCGCTCGATCGGGCTGTTCCGCCACTGGGCCCGGCAGTTCTACCCGGACGCGAACCCGGTGGAGTAGGTCACGGTGGAGTAGGTCCCGGTGGAGTAGGTCCCGGTGGGGTGACTCACGGAGGGGTGAGTCCCGGTGGGGTGGCTCACGGTGAGGTAGGTCGCGGTGGGGTGAGTCACGGCCGAGTGCGGCGCCGCAGGGCGCGTCACCTCGGGGTGACGCACGCCGCGGGGCGCGGCCAGGGTCTCCCACACCGGGTCGGGCAGTCCGGGGACGGCCCGACCCTCCGCCTGCCACCGCCGGGCCAGCGCGGCGTAGATGGGCGCCTCCGCCCCGGGAACCTCCGCCCCGGCGGCCTGCGCTTCGGGAGCGTCCGTAGCGGGAGCCTCCGTAGCGGGCGGTGCCCCAGGCGGCTCCACCCCGTGCAGGATCGTTTCTTCGGCCAGCCGCCACCGCGATACCGGCATCACCCCAAATCCACTCACACCCACCCAACGCACCCCGCCCATGTCGGGACACGGCCGCGTCAACCCGGCGGCCCGCACATCAACCCCTGGCGGGCCCCGCACCGGCGCCGCGCGGAGACCCGACCGGGCCGACGTCCCGCGCGGCCCGTACGCGCGTCAGCCGTCGTCCGTGGACCACCGCACTTCGTACCCGGGCCGGCCGTCACCCGTGGATCACCGCGCTTCGTACCGTCAGCCGTCTCGGCCCGGACGGGCTTTCGACGGCCCGTCCGCCTCGGCCGGACAGGGCCTATCGGCGCCGGCCCGCCGCCAGCAGCTCGGGCACCGTGGCGAGCTTCACCCGTGGCCTCCCCTCGGCCTCGCCCCGCTCCCGCTCGGCCCGGTCCACCGCCCTCAGCTCCTTCAGCCCGACCGCGTCCGGCCGCCGGCGCCGCACCAGCCGGTCGAAGTCCTTGTGGTCCGCCTCCGGAACGGGCAGTGCCCGGGCGACGGCGTCGTCCAGCAGCGCGTCGACGGTCTCCCGGGCGCAGGCCCGGTTGGCGCCGATCCCGCCGGACGGCCCGCGCTTGGCCCACCCCACCACGTACGCCCCCGGCAGCGGCCGCCCGGTCGACGGGTCGACGATCCGGCCGCCCCGGTTCGCGACCGTCCCGGTGCGCTCGTCGAACGGCAGCCCCGGCACCGGCACGCCGCGGTGCCCGATGGAGCGCACCACCAGTCCGGCCCGCAGCACCTCCCGCTCACCGGTGCCCTCGGCCCGGTCGCCGTCCACGAGCGCGGTCCGTTCGACGGCCAGCGCCTCGACCCGCCCGTCCCCGGACAGCCCGACCGGCGCCGACAGGAACCGCAGCACGATCCGCCGCCCCGCGCCCGGCGCCGGGGCCCCGTCGTGCGGGACCAGCGGCAGACCGGCGAGCAGGGCGGCCTGCGAGCCCGGCACGGCCCGCCGGTCCGCGGCCGCCGCCTCGATCGCCGCCCGCACCTGTGGATGGTCCTCGACCACCACCTCGACGCCCGGCAGCTGCCGCAGCGCCAGGAACTCCGCCCGGGTCCACGCCGCCTGCTCCGGACCGCGCCGGGCGAGCAGCACGACCTCCCGCACCCGGCTGCGGCGCAGCGCGGCGAGCGCGTGGTCGGCGATGTCGGTGGCGGCGAGCCGGTCCGGGTCGGTGAGCAGGATGCGCGCGACGTCCACGGCCACGTTGCCGTTGCCGACCACGACCACGCGCTCCGCCGAGAGCTCCACCGCGTCGGCCGGCACGGTCGGATCGGCGTTGTACCAGCCGACGAAGGCGGTCGCGGGCAGGCTGCCGGGCAAGTCCTCGCCGGGCACGCCGAGCCGGCGGTCGGAGGCCGCGCCGACCGCGTACACCACCGCGTGGTGGTGCGCGGCCAGTTCCGGGTGGGTGACGTCCGTGCCGACCTCGACGTTCAGGTGCATCCGCAGCCGCGGGTCGTGGAAGACGCTCGCGAAGCTCTCCGCGATCCGCTTGGTGGACTGGTGGTCGGGCGCGACGCCGTGCCGCAGCAGTCCGCCGGTGACCGGCAGCCGGTCGATCATGGTGATCTCGGCGCTGGTGCTGCGCAGCAGTTCCTGCGCGGTGTACCCGGCGGACGGCCCGGTGCCGACGACGGCGATCCGCAGCGCACCGACCTCGCCCGGCAGGCTGCGCGGGAAGCTGGGCCGGCCCCAGGCGTGGTCGCTGGGGTGGTCGCGGAACCAGTCGCGGTTGAGGTCGCCGAACACGGTGTCCGGGCCGCGCAGCCGGTCGACCGGGAACACCGCGTCCACCGGGCAGGCGTCCGCGCAGGCGCCGCAGTCGATGCACGCCTGCGGGTCGATGTACAGCATGTCCGTGGTGCCGAACTCCGGCTCCTCCGGGGTCGGGTGGATGCAGTTGACCGGGCAGACGGACACGCAGGAGGCGTCGTTGCAGCAGGTCTGGGTGATCGCGTAGGCCATGGCCGGAGTGGGGTCCTCGCTGCGCGTGGGGGAAGGGTGGCGGGGCTCGACATGACCTGACGGTCAGTCAGAGCATGTGCACACGGCGGTAGACGGCCGCCGAGCGACCGGTGAGCAGCCCGGTCTCGGCGAGGAAGGCCATCAGGTGCCGGGAGCTGGTGCGCATCATCGCCTTGCGGTGCTCGTTGGCCCGCACCTCGGCGAGCGCCCGCTGCACGTCGAGGCCGGCGGCCTTGTAGACGCCCGGGTGGACCATGCTGCTGACGATGACGTACGCGCCCACGGCGATGCCGGTGGCCGAGGCGCGCCGGCGCGCCGGGCTCGCGTGCCGCATCCGCTCGCGGATCTCCTGTCGGGCGAACTTCATGTGCCGCGACTCCTCGACCACGTGGATCCGGGACGTCCCGCGGACGATCTCCAGCACGTTCTCGCCGCGCATCCAGTCGCGCTGCATGACGTCGAGCACCTCTTCGGCCACCAGGATGCCACCGTAGGCGAGTTCACCCTTGGCGAGCGCCTTGAACGCGCGTCCGGCCTGGGCGATCACCTTGTTCGGGCGGTAGGCGGGGACGCCCATCCTCTCGCAGGCCCGGGCGAACATGATCGAGTGGCGGCACTCGTCGGCGATCTCGGTGAGCGCGAACTGGAACTCGGCGCCGGCGGGGTTCTTGAGGTACTGGTCGCGCAGCACCATCTGCTGGAGGATCATCTCGAACCAGATGCCGGTGTTCATGATCGAGCAGACCTCGTGCCGGGTCAGCGTGACCCGCTGCCGCTCCGTCATCTCGTCCCACAACCGGGTGCCGAAGAGCGTGCTCCACTCCGGATTGAGGCCGTAGTGCTCCTCGGGGAGCGGGGCGTCCCAGTCGATCTCGGTCGAGGGGTCGTAGGAGAGGGTCGCGGCCGACTCCAGCAGCCGCTTCGAGACGTCGTCGTCGGCCGTGGTGTGGCGGTCGTCCGGACGGTGACTCCGCCTCCGCGCCACCGGGTCGGTGAGAGCCATGGCTGCCTCCTGGTCCCTGCTCCTGCGGGTTCCCGCTCACCCGCTTATTAGACGGACAGTACAATAAGAGCCCGCCGCCGAGAACCCCCCGCGCACCGACGAACCGGCCCGGGCAGGACGGTGCGGGTGGGGCGGCGCGGGTGGGGCGGTGCGGACGGGCCGGCGCGGGCGGGGCGGTGCGGGCCCCGGCGGCCGGACGCGGCACCGGGCACGGCGTCCGGACACGGCCGCCGCACGGACGGCACCCGGGCACGGCGAAGGGCGGGACCTCTGGAGGTCCCGCCCTTCCACCCGTACCAGGTTCTTCACCTTCCGCCGCGTCACGGCCGGTCCGCTGTACGACTGTCCGGCTCTCCGACTGCGCGGCTCTCGACTGCGCGGCTGCCCGACCGCCCGGCTCTCCGACTGGCCCCCTGCCCTCCCGCCGGAGCGACCGGCACTGCGGCTGTCCGCTACGCCGCGCCCAGCGCCTTCCGCAGCGCCTCCGCCGCCTCGGCCATCGCCTCCCGGAAGCGGTGGCCGATGCCGATGTAGTTGGCGTACCCGTGGATGAGATCCGGCTGCCGGCTCAAGCGCACCGCCACCCCCGCGCCCTGCAGCGCCCGCGCGTACGCCTCGCCCTCGTCGCGCAGCGGGTCGAAGCCCGCGGTGCCGACGTACGCGGGCGGCAGGCCGGACAGGTCCCCGGCGAGCAGCGGCGACAGCCGCGGGTCGGTGCGGTCGGCGGGCTCGGGCGCGTACCGCTCCAGGAACCAGTCCATGTCGGCGTCGGTCAGGAAGAAGCCGTCGGCGAACAGCTCGCGCGAGGGGCGACGGGTCGAGGCGTCCGTCGCCGGGTACAGCAGCAGCTGGAACACCGGCGCGGGACCGCCCCGCCGCACGGCCTCCTGCGCCGCGACGGCAGCCAGGTTGCCGCCCGCACTGTCCCCGCCGACCGCGATCCGCTCCGGGTCCGCACCCAGGTCGGCCGCCTTGGCGTACGCGTAGTCGAACGCGGTCAGTGCGTCCTCGGCCGCCGCCGGGAACACGTGCTCGGGCGCCAGTCGGTACTCCACCGACAGCACCCGCACGTGTGCGCGCTGCGCCAGGAACCGGGCGACGTGGTCGTGGCTGGACCGGCTGCCGACCACCCAGCCGCCGCCGTGCAGGTACACCAGCAGGCCGGATCCCGCCGCCAGGCCGTCCGGCGTGTACAGCGTCGCCGCCAGCTCCCCGTGCTCCTGCGGGATCCCGACGGCCCGCGCGGCCACCGACCCCAGCGTCGGCCCGCCCACCAGGTGCCGCGCGTACTCCATCGCGGCTCGCGAGGGCCCGACCCCGCCCGGCATCACCAGGGCCGCCTTCGACTGCCGCTGCAGTTTGAGGATCAGCTGCGCGTCCAGCGCGAGCGTCTGCCCGTCCCGCACCACCGGCTTGCCCGCGATCGCCCGCCGCAGCCCCTCCGGCAGGGCGTACATGCCCCGGACGACGGCGGCCTGGATCCGGACGGGGAGTGGGATCGTCATCTCTTCTGCCTCCTGGGGACGGTTCTGCCTGAACGGGAGCCCATGATGGGGCCGTCCCAGCGGAGTTGGAAGCCCCCTCGACGCCCCCTGAACCCACCCTCGACCCACCGCTCCGCCCCACCGAGGCCGCCACAGGGTCGGCCGGGGCAGAAATTATGCAGACCGGTCTACACATTTACCGTTCGAGAACCTGGCGCCAGGGGGCCGGTTAGCGCGAAAAGTCGACCAGGCCGACTTCCTGCGCGCACCCCCACCCGCCGACCCATGAATCAGTAGACCGACCTACATATTTACCCGGCTTCGACCCGATGGGCCCGGGCCGTCAGGTAGCGGCGCTCCGGGGCGCTGGAGGTGCGGGCGGCAGCCTCGCGGTACGTCCGGGCGGTGGCGGACGGGTCGGTGCCGAGGCGGTCGAGCAGGTGCGCGCGGACGGCGAGGAGGCGGTGGTGGCGGGCGAGGCGCCGGTCGGCGGCCAACTCGTCGAGCAGGGCGAGCCCGGCCGACGGGCCGTGGACCATCGCCACCGCGACGGCCCGGCCGAGGGCGGCCATCGGGTTGGCGTCGAAGCGCAGCAGCAGGTCGTAGAGCGCCAGGATCTGCGGCCAGTCGGTGTCCTCAGCGGTCGCCGCCTCGCTGTGCACCGCGGCGATCGCCGCCTGTACCTGGTAGGGCCCGGGCTGCCCGCCCGGGAGCGCGGCGTCGATCAGCTCCAGCCCTTCGCCGAGCGGTCCGCGGTCCCAGCGCCCGCGGTCCTGTTCCTCCAGCGGCACCAGTTCGCCGTACGGTCCGGTGCGGGCGGGCCGGCGGGCATCGGTGAGGAGCATCAGGGCGAGCAGTCCCGTCGTCTCGGCGTCGCCCGGGGTGAGGCGCAGCAGCAGCCGGGACAGCCGGATCGCCTCGGCGGCGAGCCGCGGGGCGGTCAACTCCTCGCCGCCGCTGGCCGTGTACCCCTCGTTGAAGATCAGGTACAGCACCTGCCGGACCTCGCCCAGCCGGGCGGCGCCGCTCTCCCCCTCCGAGAGCGCCAGCCGTCCGCCCGCCGCCCGAAGCGTCTGCTTGGCCCGGCTGATCCGCTGCGCCATGGTGGCCTCGGGCACCAGGAACGCGGCGGCGATCTGGGCGGTGGTCAGGCCGCCGACGGCGCGCAGGGTGAGCGCGATCCGGCTCGGCACGGACAGCGACGGGTGGCAGCAGAGGAACAGCAGCGCGAGCGAGTCGTCCGCCGCCGGGTCGGTGGCGTCGGCGGCCGGGGCGAGCAGTGCCGCCTGCGGTGTGGCCAGCGCCAGTGCCTCCTCCCGGCGGCGGCGCGCCGACTCGCTGCGCACCCGGTCGATCAGCCGACGGTCGGCGACGGTCACCAGCCAGCCGCGCGGATTGGCCGGCACCCCGTCCGTCGGCCACTGCAGCGCGGCGGCCAGCAGCGCCTCCTGCACGGCGTCCTCGCACGCGTCGAACGCCCCGCCGTGCCGTCGCACCAGCACGCCGAGGACCTGCGGCGCCAGTTCGCGCAGCAGGCCCTCGACGGGAGCGCCGCCGACGGTCACCCGTTCGCCGAAAGGTCGTTCGCCGAAGAGCCGTTCACCGGAAGGTCGTTCACCGGCGACTCGTGCAGGATCGGCCACAGCTCCACCGGCTCCACGTCCGCGAACGGCATGTCGGCCGCGATCCGCTGTGCCCGCTCCAGGCTCTCGCAGTCCAGGAGGTAGAAGCTGGCCAGGTACTCCTTGGTCTCCAGGTACGGCCCGTCGGTGACCACCGGCACCCCTTCGGCCCGCCGCACCAGCTGCGCGGCGGCCGCGTCCGCCAGCCCGTACGCGCCGACCAGTTCGCCGCTCTCCCGGTACTTGGCGTTGAACGCCTCCTGCCTGGCGATCGCCTCCGGCCACGCCTCGGCCGGGAAGGAGTCCCACTTGGCCTGGTTGCCGTAGATCATCGCGACGTACTTCATCTCGGGTGTTCCCTCCGGTCCCGCGCGCCCCTGTGGCGCGCTGTCACCTCTCGGTCGGAACCACGGAGCGGTCCCTCGACATCGGCCGGGAGTTTTCTCCGAGGAATCCGTCCGCGTCCCCGCAGCACCCACGGCGCCCACTCGGGAGGTGCCGGTGGTCACGGTACGACAGGTGTCCCGAGCAACCGCAACGCAGCCTCGGCCCGCGGTCCGACGGGGAGTTCCGCCCGGGCCAGTTCCTCCACCGTCGCTCGGACATCGACCAGCACCACGCTGACGCCGGGCTCGGCAAGGAACTCACCGACCAGGGCGTCCGGAGCGGTGTCCCCGGCGACCAATCCGTGAAGCAGCTCTGCCGATGAGGATTCGCCGGCGCTCCCGGAACCGTGCGCGGCCTCCCGGTATTCGTTCCAGGCGGCGAGGGACGCCGCCCGTCCGTTCTCCGTCAACTGCAGCACGGCCGACTCCGCCAGCAAGCCGACGTCCTCGGGGTCCACCCGTGCAGCGCGGTTGAGGGCGGTCCGTGCGTCCTGGAGCCTCCCGTTCCGGCGATGAACCGCGATCAGTGCGCACGACATCCACAGGCTCGCCGGTGTGTCGTCGACGGCCTCCGAGAGGTTCGCGGCAGCCTCGTCGAACCTGCCCAGCAGTCCTTGGGCCTGTCCCAGGCACCCGCGCGCCGGCTTGTCCTCGGGATCCAGCGCCAGGGCGGCGGTGAGGTCCGTCACCGCCTCGTGCAGCCGACCCGCCATCCGGTGAGTATCACCCCGAGTCACAAGTGCTCCCCTGCTGTGGTCAGGACACCTGTCGATGACCGCGCTGTAGTCAGCCACTGCCTCATCGAACCGGCCCGATTCCACGTACGCCATGGCACGCGTGGTCAATGTCCATGCGTTCGCGGGATCGGTGTCGCACGCAGCGGTGAGGTCCGCCAAGGCTTCGTCGTACCGGCCTGACAACCGGTGGACCTCACCGCGCTGGGCGAGCGCCCATCCGTCGCGGGAGTTCAGTGCGACGGCTGCCGACAGGTCTGCCACCGCCTGGTCCAACCGCCCTGCCAGCCGGTGGGCTTCACCTCGCTGGGCGAAGAGCCGTCCGGCCCCGGGCTCCGATGCCAGGGCGGCGCTGAAGTCGGCGACCGCCTCGTCCAGGCGCCCCGCGGAACGATGAGCCTGTCCCCTGAGCTCGAACACCCAGGGCAGACGGTGAGGATCCTGCTCCAGGGCCGCATCGAAATCGGCCATCGCTTCGTCCGGGCGCCCCGCCGACCAGTGGGCCTGCCCTCGGAACCCCAGCAGCCATGTCAATTCGGGGTCCAGTGCCAGGGCTGCGCCGAAGTCGGCGACGGCCTCGTCCAGGCGCCCCGCCGAGCGGTGGATGTCCCCGCGGGTTCCGAGCGCCCAGACATCTCCCGGATCCAGCTCCAGGCTCGCTGTGAAGTCGGCCAGTGCCTCGTCCGGCCTGCCTGCCGAGAGATGGACCTCACCCCTGCGAGCCAGCAGCCAGCCGGCGCCGGGGGTCAGTCGGTGGGCTTCGGTCAAGTCGGACATCGCTCGGTCCCACTGCCCCACCAACCCGTTGGCCTGCCCCCGGAACCAGAGGATCCAGGTCATCTCCGGGTCCAGTGCAAGAGCCGCGTCGAAGTCCGGCACCGCCTCGCCGGGTCGGCCCGCGACGATCTGCGCGACACCGCGATATCCCAGCGCCCACGGGAACACCGGGTCGATCCCGAGAGCGACGTCGAGGTCGGCCAGGGCTTGCTCCGTACGGTTGTTCATCGCGTGATTGCGGCCGCGGAACGCGCGTGCCTCGGGCAACCCGGGCGAGAGCGCGACCGCGCGGTCGAGATCTGCGGTGGATTCCTCGTACCGGTCCAGCGCAAAGTAGCGATCGCCCCGGTGTGCGAGCGCCCAGGCGCGTACCTGTGGGGGCGACTCCGGACCACAGAGCGCGGTGAGCGCTTCCAGCTCCGGCTGCTCGGCTTCGGCGGCATCACCCAGACGTGAGGCCCACTCCGCCAGCTCCACGTCGCCGCTGTCCTGCGCCGCACGCGTGAGCATGGTGCTCCATGCCGCCAGATCCGTGGGTGCGTCGCCGACGATCCTGGCCAAATGTTCCAGTGCCTGTGTCAGGTTCGCCGGCGCGTCCGCGCACAGTCCGTGGTACGTCTCGTTCAACGCGTGCCGACGCCACCGTTCGTCCCCCCTGTACCGCCACCGGGGCAGTCGCCGCTCCACCGCCTCCCGGGCAGCCGAGAAGTGCTGCACCAGTCGCCCGTGCGCCGCGGACCACTGCACGGGCGAGTGCATCCGCTGGCGGCGCAGCATGTTCGCCCGGACCACGGCGTGGTACTGCCTGTAGGTACCCCGGCCGGACACGAAGGGCTGGTTCAGCAGCCAGTCCCAGGCGTCCCCTGGGGCCTGCGGCACCGCACAGGTGAACAGATCGTGGTTGAGCTGGAGGGGCAGCGCCGCCGCCAGGACGGTTTCGCGACGTTCTGGCTCCGGGATCCACTGGAGGAAGCGCCGGACCGCGTGGTCGGTGAGGTCGGCGCCCGCCTCCGCGATGTCGTCGACGGCTTGTAGGTCGGTCTGGGCCAACAGCGCGACCAGAAGCGGCAGTCGCATCGACATGCCCGTCACGGCCTCGACGACCTCGGGGGCGGTGACGCCCCGGGCTGCGAGGAGTTCACGGGTCTCCTGCTCGGTGAAGACGTCCAGTGGGACGTCCACCACGGCCGGACGCAGCGCGCCCCAGTCCCGTTCGCTCAGCTCCTCGCGGCCGGCCAGGACCACCACGACATCGAGCGGGACCTCGCCGTAGGCACCGTCGAGAAGATCGCGCAGCCATCCGTCGAGGTACTGACCGGTCAGCTCCCAGGTGTCCAGGAACAGGACGACCCACCGCCCACCCCGTCCGCACAGCTTCGTCAGCTCCGCGACGAACGCCCGGCTGAGCGCCGCTTCCTCGCCGTCGTGACTGCGTCGTCGTTGGCGCATGCCCGCGATGAGGCGGTCCGCGCCGAGGGCGACGTTGTCGGGGTTGGCGAGGGCCGCCACGACGCCCGCACCCGGCAGCATCGACGCGGCCCCGAAGGCAGCCTGCGTCACCATCCGGGACGGCAACGAGGCGGCCCCGCCGCCAACAGGCTGTTCCGGCACGTGGTCGACGGCGGCCTGCGACGCCCGCCGGAACTGATCGAGAGCGCGATCGAGATCCTTCAACGGACCAACTTGTTCGGCCAGTTGTTTGGCAAGCGCACCCAAAGCGGTTTCCACGCCGCGGACGTCGTTCTCGTCCACCACCGCCGTCAGCGCCCCGGATCGCTGGGCCGCCTCGCGCCATTCGGAGATCAGCGCGGACTTGCCGACGCCCCCGACACCACGCACGTGGAAGAGGAATTCGGCCGGGTCATCGGTGGCCTCCGGGTCGGGGTCCTTGCGCAGGTTCTCCGCGAAGAGGGCCAACTGGGCGCGCCGACCGACGAACTGCGCCCTGGAACGCCGTCGTAACGCCTCCGTGCGCGACAACCGCTTCCTCGTCTGAGCCATTCCGCTCCCCACGGTCAGGAGTTGCGCCGGGCCTGCGCGTCGAACGACGCCAGCGTACGTGCTCCGGGCTCCAGTGCCAGGCGCAATGCGGTCAGCACCGGAGTGTCCAACCCGCCCAGGGCCTCGGCGAGTTCGTCCGTCACGTCGTGGGCGATCTCCCCCGCCACGGCGTCGCCGCCGGCCCGCGGTCCCAGCTTGCTCACCGCGGCCGCCGCACGGGCCGGGGTGAGCAGTGCCGACGCCTGGACCAGCAGCCAGGCCGGTACGCCGGCCGCGCCCTCGGGCGGGGGCAGGTACGGGCGGGCGCCGCCGTAGCGCTCGTCCTCGGCGAAGGCCCGTTGCTTCACCTTCACCAGTGGACGGGCCGCTGCCCCGGCCGCGCCCGTGTCCTGCCACTGCCCGGCCGGTTTGAGGACGTAGCCCTCCGCGTGGTTGTCCGCCAGTGCGGGCAGCCCGAACAGGGCCGGCACCCGGGTCGGGAACAGCACCGGCAGGTCCTGCAGCGCGTTCGGCGTGCCGTGCCCGAGGAGCGGGACGCAGGTGAGCCCGGCGGCGGCCGCGGCCGTGCGCAGGTCCCGGTCGGCGATCCACCAACGGCCTTCGGGCGTCAGCACGGTGGCGTCGAAGGGCAGCCAGCGCAGGCCGGGGTCGTACCAGACGCCGGTCTGCACCGGGCCGGTCCCGGCGGTGGCGGGCACGTCGGGGTGTGGGTAGTGGCCGCCGGCCAGCTCGCCGTAGACGGTCACCACTGCAGCGGGGCCCCACGCCCCGCGCACCTCGGCGGCGAACCGGGCGGCGGCGACGGCGAGTCCGGGCCAGATCCGGCTCACGCCGAAGAAGCCGTCCAGCCCCTCGTCGTCCAGCAGTTCGCGCCGTTTCGCGGGCCGTACGGAGTCGCCCTCGCAGACCACCGCGAAGTGCGCGCCGTGCACCTTCTCCGTCGCGGTCCACTCGCGGCCGCCGGGCCCGCCGGGGCGGCCGCGCGCGGGGATCTTGGGATAGGGCCGCAGCTCGGACCAGTCGAACGCCGTCGTCTCGGACACGGGCTCGATCCTCACCGGCCGGGCCGCCGGGCGGCAACCGGATTCCCGGCGCCGCCCGCCCCGGCGTGGCCCCGCCGCCGCCCGTGCGCGCCACCGCTCGTGGGCCTCCGGCGGGTCCGGGCCGGGCTCCCGTCAGAGCGCCCAGTCCGCCCGCAGCCGCGCGAACGCCTCGTGGAACCCCGGGAAGGTCTTCCGCACGCACCCCGGGTCGTCGAAGGTGATCCCCGGCGTGCGCAGCGAGGTGACGGCGAAGGACATCACGATCCGGTGGTCGCCGTGGGTGGCGATCTCGACCGGGCGCGGGGTGCCGGGGTGGATCTCGATCCAGTCGTCCCCGGTCGCCACGGTGACGCCCATCGCCCGCAGGTTGGCGGCGCAGGCCTCCAGCCGGTCGCACTCCTTGACCCGGGTGTTGTGGACGTCCTCGATCCGCACCGGCCCGGAGGCGAAGGGCGCGATCGCCGCGAGGGTGGGCATGGTGTCGGAGATGTCCCGCATGGTGACGGTGGTCCCGGACAGCGTGCCGTCTCCCGTCACCGTCGTGCGGTCGCTCCCGACCTCCGCCCGGACGCCCATCCGCCGCAGCACCTCCACGAAGCGCAGGTCGCCCTGGAGGGCGTCCCGGCCGAGGCCGGGGACGGTGACCTCCCGGCCGGCGACGGCCGCGGCGGCGAAGAAGTAGCTCGCGGTGGAGGCGTCCGGTTCGACGGCGTACCCGGTCGCCCGGTAGCCGCCGGGGGGCACCTCGAACACCTCGCCGTCCGGCGTCGGTTCCCGCGTCACCTCGACCCCGAACTCCCGCATCATCGCCAGGGTGATGCCGACGTACGGGGCCGAGACCAGCCGGGTGACGGTGATCCGCAGGCCGTCCCGGGTGAGCGGGCCGAGCAGCAGCAGGGCGGTCAGGTACTGCGAGGACTCCCCGGCGTCCAGGGTGAGTGCACCGCCCCGGACGCCGGCTGCGGCGACGGTGAGCGGGTGGTGTCCCTCGGCCTCCTCGTGCCGCAGGTCCACGCCGAGTTCGCGCAGCGCCCGGGTCAGCGGGGCGACCGGGCGGCGGCGCATCTGGGCGGAGGCGTCGAAGCGGTAGGTGCCGTGACCGGCTGCGGCGAGGGCCGGCAGGAAGCGCGCGGTGGTGGCACCGTCCCGGCAGTACACCTCGGCGTTCGCCACGGCGGGCCCGGCCGGCCGGCCCGTGATCCGCCACCGGTCCGCCGCCTGCTCGACCCCGTACCCGAGCGCCTCCAGCCCCTGGGCGAAGCCCTCGGTGTCGTCCGAGGCCAGCGGCCGGTGCAGGGTGGTCACGCCGTCGGCGGCGGCGGCCAGGAACAGCGCCCGGGCGGTGATGGACTTGGACCCCGGGATCTCGACGGCAGTCACGGCAGGTTCTCCCAACACAGGTGTGTCCAGCGGCGTCGGCCCCGATCCTGCCGCAAGGGCCCCGTTCCGTTCCGGGCCTTCCACGGACCGGACGGCAACGGACCGGACGGCGACGGACGGCACCGCAGCGGCCCGGACGGCGACGGACCGGCGGACGCGTGCCCAGCCCTCCGGCCGCGCCCGGCTGCCCGGCCGTGCCCCGTCGGCTCAGCAGCGCCCCCAGAGCCCGGCCAGGTGCGCCTGCAGGACCTCCTCCGCCTCCGCCTCCGTCAGGTGCCCGATCAGCACGTGCGCGGTGAGCCCGTCCGCCAGGGCCAGCAGCGTGCGGGCTTCGACCCGCCCGGCCGGCGTCCCTCCGGAGGCCTCCGCGACCAGGCGCGCCACGAGGTCTTCCAACCCCGCGTAGCTGCTCCGCAGTGTCCGGGCGAGTTCCGGGTTGACGGCCGCCCCGGCGACGAAGGCCAGCCAGATCCTGGCCTCGGCCCGGTGTTCCTCGCGCAGCAGTGCCACTTCCCCGGCGACCAGGGCGAGTTCGTCGGCGGCCGATGGCGCCGGGCCGGGTTCACCGGCGGCCGATGGCGCCGGGCCGACCGCCAGGCGGCTCCGCACCCGAGCGGTGACCCGCTCGCCGATGTGCGCGAGGGCGAACCGCAGCATCTCCTCCTTGGTGCGGAAGCAGCGTTGGACGGCTCCCATCGACACGTCGGCGCGGGTGGCGACGTCCCGCAGGGTGACGCCTTCCAGGCCGTGTTCGTCCACCAGCAGGCAGACGGCGTCGGCGATCCGCCGACGCCGGCCCTCGTGGTCGACCTGCTTCGGCATGTCCGGCCTCCTCGCCGCCCCGCTCCCCACATTATTTCGATGCAAGCGTATCGCCTCCCGGGCTATGGTTCCGATGCAATCGCATCGGAACCAGTCGGAACCAGTCGGAACCAACCGGAACCAACCGAGGAGACCACCGCCGTGCCCCTGTGGAGCAAATCCGCCACCGAACTCGCCGCCGCCGTACGGGCCGGCGACGTCTCGGCCCTCGACGTCATCGACAGCCACCTGGACCGCATCGCCGAGGTCAACCCCCGTCTGAACGCCGTCACCCAGCTCCTCGCCGACCGCGCCCGCGACGCCGCCCGGCACACCGACCGCCGCCGCGCCGCGGGCGGGGAACTCGGCCCCCTCGCGGGCGTGCCCTTCACCGTGAAGGAGTGCACCCCCATCGCGGGCGTGCCCACCACCTTCGGCACCCCGCACCTGCGCGACCACGTCGCGGCCGCCGACGCCGTCCCCGTCGCCCGGCTGCGCGCCGCGGGGGCGATTCCCATCGGCCACAGCAACATGCCGACCCTGATCCTCTCCGGGATGCACACCGTCAGCGAGCTCTACGGCGACACCCGAAACCCCTGGGATCCGAGCCGCACCCCCGGCGGCAGCAGCGGCGGCGACGGCGTCGCGGTCGCCGCCGGCATGGCCCCGCTCGGGCTCGGCAACGACTCCGGCGGTTCCGTCCGGATCCCCGCGGCCTTCTGCGGTGTCGCCGCGCTCAAACCGACCACCGGCCGCTTCCCCGCGGACCAGCGCCTGATCGGCCCGGACGACCCCGGACCGGCCTCCCAAGTCCTGGTCACCGACGGCCCGTTGGCCCGCACGGTCGCCGACCTGCGGCTCGCCTACGAGACCCTCTCCGGCCCCGACCCCCGCGACCCGCGCGCCGTCCCGGTCCCCCTCTACGGCGGTCCGGTCCCCCTGCGCGGCGGCCCGCCCTCCGCGGAACCGCACGACGGCCCGCTCCGGGTCGCCGTCGTCGCCGACCCGGGCGGCCTCGGCATCCACCCCACCGTCCGCCGGGCCGTCGAGACCGCCGCCGACGCGCTGCGCGCCGCCGGGTACGACGTGCGGGACGTCCCCGACGTCCCCCGGCTGGACGAGGCCCTCGACGTCTACCACCGCCTCGCCGTCACCGAGTTCGCCCCGAACTGGCCCGCCGTACAGCGCCTGCTGGGCGCGGGCGGCGAACGCTACATCGAGCTGACGATGCGCAGCACCCCGCCCGCCGACGCCGCCGGGCTCATCCGCCTCATGAGCGCCTGGATGAACATCCGCCGCTCCTGGACGGAGTTCCTGCACCACCACCCGCTGCTGCTCGGCCCGGTCTTCACCGAGCCGCCCGTCGAACCCGGCCTGGAATCGCGCGACCAGGAGGGCCGGGACCGCGTCGCCACGGCCATGCGCCTCTGCTCGGTGACCAGCTTCGTCGGCGTCCCCGCCGTCGCCGTCCCGACCGGACTCGCCGCCGACGGCCTCCCCACCGGCGTGCAGATCGTCGGACGGGCGTTCCGCGAGGACCTCTGTCTGGCCGCCGCGCAGGCCGTCGAGGACCGGCTCGGCGTCCTCACCCCCGTCGACCCGAGGCCCTGACCCGCACCACCGCCCGACGGCGGCGGCGGGGACGGCGGCGGGGCCGGGCGGCAGGCCCCGGGGCGGTCACGCGCCCGGCAGGCCCGGGACCACCAGCCCGGACTCGTACGCGAGCACCACCGCATGGGTGCGGTTCTGCGCGCCGAGCTTGGTCAGCACGTTCCCCACGTGCGTCTTCACCGTCTCCAGGCTCACCGTCAGCGCCACCGCGATCTCCGGGTTCGACGACCCCGTCGCCATCAGCCGCAGCACTTCTTCCTCCCGGCCGGTCAGCGCCGCCCGGGGCAGCGCCTCCGCCGCACCCAGCGGACGGGCCGCCACCATCCGGCGCAGCGCCGCCGGGAACAGCACCGCCTCCCCGGCCGCCACCACCCGCACCGCCTCCGCGATCTGCGGGACGGGCCGGCGCTTCAGCACGAAGCCGCTCGCGCCGGCGCTGAGGGCGGCGGTGACGTAGTCGTCGTTCTCGAAGGTCGTGATCACGACCACCTTCGGCGGGTCGGCGCTGTCGGCGAGCAGTTCGCGAGTCGCGTCGATCCCGTTGCGGCGCGGCATCCGGACGTCCATCAGCACCACGTCCGGCCTCAGCTGCCGCACCCGCTCGACCACTTCGACACCGTCCGCCGCCTGCCCGACCACCGCGATGCCCGGCTGGAGGCCCAGCAGGGTGCTCAGGCCGCTGCGGGTCACGGCGTCGTCGTCCGCGATCAGGACGGTGACGGGGGCTTCCGGGCTGCTCACGCGGCCCACCGTATCGGCAGCCGGACGGCCAGCCGCCAACGCCGCTCGCCGGTGCCGGTGCCGGTGCCGTACGGGCCCGCCTCGAACTCGCCGTGCAGCAGCCGCACCCGCTCCGCGAGGCCGGGCAGGCCGTGGCCGGAGGTCGGGAAACCGCTCGGCCCCGGCTTCGCCTCGTTGTCGACGCTCAGGTCCAGTCCCTCCTCGGCCACCGCCACCCGGAGCAGGATCGGCCCGCCCGCGCCGTGCCGCAACGCGTTGGTCAGGCCCTCCTGCAGGATCCGGTACGCGGCCCGGGACAGCGTGCCGTGCACCCGCGCCCCGTCACCGAGCACCTCCGCCTCCACGACCGCGCCCGCGTGCCGCAGCCGGTCCAGCAGCTCCGGCAGGTCCGCGAGGGTCCGGGTCGGCGCGGCGGCCGCCTCCTCGTCCCGCAACACCCCCAGCACGTAGTCCAGGTCCTCCAGCGCCGCGCGGGTCGACTCCTCGATGCTCCGCATGGCGGCCCGGGCCGCCGCCGGATCGGCGGCCAGCACCTCACCGGCGACGGCGGCCTGGATCGTGGCGGCGGTCAGCGTGTGCCCGATCGAGTCGTGCAACTCATGCGCCAGCCGGTTGCGTTCAGCCAGTGCCCGCTCCCGCTCCGCCGCCATCGCCAGTCGCTCCGCCGGCGACGGCCCGAGCAGTCGCGGCGCCAGCCACCGCAGCGCACCCGACACCCCCACGAACAGCGCCACCGCCAGCACCAGGCACGCCGCCGACACCACCCAGCTCCAGCCGCCCGTCAGGTCCGTGGCCCATCCGAACAGGCTGACCCGCGCCTCACCCGACACCCACTTGCCCGGCAGCGTCACCGCCATCGTCAGCAGGACGCTCCCGCCGAACAGCACCGCCCACCCCAGCGCCACGTGCAGCACCAGGAACACCGGCGTCCGCCACCGCTCCCCCGGCGCGCCCTTCACCGGATCCGGCACCGCCACCCCCAGCAGCCGCCGCGCCGCCCGGACCAGCACCCGCCGGGTGGCCCCGGCCAGCCCCACCGCCCCGATCAGCACCACCCACAGCGCGAGCGACAACACCGCCGACAGCAGGTACGGATCCGCCCGCATCCCGGCCACCGGCACCAGCGCGACCAGCGCCAACGGCAACCCCGCCAACGCCCCCAGAACGGCGAACAGCACACCCGAATACGTGGAGCCGCGCAGCAGCGGCCGAAGAACGTTGATCATGGACGCAAGTATTGCCAGGCGCCGGGGAGCCGACCTCCCCCGATCGAGGGAGCAGTCCCGATCACCGGGCGATCGGTGAGCGCCGGTCGGCCCTCCGGCTCCGGGTGTCAGCCGGTCGTACACCAGGGCGTCCATGACGAGGCTGAAGAGTGCCGGTTCGGCGAGTGCCCGTAGCGCGCCGGCCGGGGCGGGCCGGGCGAGGACGGCGGCTCGGCTGGACAAAACAAAGCGGCCGGTCGATCCGAAGATCGACCGGCCGTTCGCTGTGCGCGAGGGGGGAGTTGAACCCCCACGCCCTTTCGGGCACTGGAACCTGAATCCAGCGCGTCTGCCTATTCCGCCACCCGCGCATCTGGGTGATGGGTTAACTATAGACCATTCCCAGGGGTGCCTCCGACCACCTCCGGGTGACCCCTGTTCGGCCGCCTACCATCGGCCCGGATCGGACTGAATCGGGTGCGCGGGGACGGGGCAGGCAAAGCGGGGACAGGGCGACGAGGCCCGGGCGCCGGAAGCCGCCCCGGGGGGCTTCCCGGCTACGGCAGGGGGACGCGACCAGACGCCCGACGGGCGGAACGCCGGCTGCCGCGTCGCCGAGATCCGGGGTCAACCCTCGACGGGGAAGCGCCCGCTCCGGACAGCCGCGATGAAGACACCCCACGAGGAGCCGGGGAAGACGAGGACCGGGCCGTCCGGGCCCTTGGAGTCACGGACGGGGGCGAGGCCGGGGAATCCGGGGGCCACCTCGATGCAGTTGCCCCCATTGGTGCCGCTGTAGCTGCTCTTCCGCCAAACCGGTATGGCCGACTCCCTGATGAGCCCTACGCCGGAAAGTCGCCCTCACGGACGGCCGCCACGAACGCTTCCCACGCAGCGGCCGGGAAAACAAGCGCCGGACCCTGCGGATCCTTCGAGTCACGAACGGGGACGAGGCCGGGGAATCCGGGGGCTACCTCGATGCAGGCGCCTCCGTTGTCCCCGCTGTAGCTGCTCTTCCGCCAGGCGGCTGCGGCGAGTTCGTTGCTCATCATCTCTGAAACCCTCCAACGCATCGGCAATCAGCCGGAGCGAGTCACGCTCTGACAGGCATTCAGCACGGAGCTGATCATAGCGACGCTGGTGCTTGGCTACGGCGTCGGAAGCACCAGTCAGATGTCCCCGATCGAGGCTCTCCGAGTAGACCAAACGCTGCCCGTCCGGCAGGTCCAGCAATACCATGGCTGCGTTGATGATAAGCCGCCGGTGCGAGAACGGCGCCACCTGAATGATGACGTTCGGCAGTTGCGCCAAACGCAGCAGGTGCTCCATCTGGCACTTCATCACCTCCGGCCCACCCACAACCATGCGGATGACACTCTCATCGAGGATGACGAGCAGTAGCGGCCCGTCAGGGGCAAGGAACCGACTCTGCCGACTGAGTCGAGCCCTGATCTGCTCTTCAATTTCATCCGGACTGCCCGCCGCGAATACGGCACGTGCGTACTGCGGGCACTGCAACAGGCCGTACATCACGCCATCCTGGTAGGCCCGCAGTCCGATGGAGATGGCCTCAGCGTCCACGTACTCCTGGAACCAGTCCGGGTGCTCGATCGACGCGTTCCAATCGACCCGGCCGTACAGCCGCATCAGCAGGTCCCCGGCGTTCAACAGCTGCGAGACCTCCTCGACTTCCTCGATCGACGGCTTCCGCTTGCCGCTCTCGATCCGCGAGAGCACCGTCCGGTCGCAGTGCAGGAGCCTGCCGACCTCTTCCTGCGTGTAGCCCGCCGCCTCGCGGGCGTACTTGAGTTCCTCGCCGAACATGATCGCGGAGCTGGCGGTCGTCCCCCGCTTGGTCTTCCGCTGTGCCATGACTGCCCCCAGTTGTGCTCCGCACGTCCCGCACGTCGATCTGGCGTCACCGTACCTCCGCAGCCTCGATGATTGACACCAGAACGCAATCATTTGCATGCATAGCGTGATTGCGCACTACTCTCGCGCTCCCCATACGCCCCCTGAGGTACTTCGCCATGCCCGATTCCCGCTGCCCCCGTGCCTTTGCTGCCCGGCTGGACTCCCGCACCGCCTCCACGCCCCTGGCCCGTCTCTTCCTGCGCGCCTACCTCGCCGGCCTGCCCTCCGGTGAGCGCTACTCCGACACCGCCGAACTCCTCCTCGGCGAACTCTTCGCCAACGCGGTCCAGCACTCCGACGCGCCCGCCGACCGACTGATCGAGGTCCGCTTCGCCGTCGTCGGCGACCGCCTACGGCTCGAAGTCCACGACGCCGGCACCGGCCGCCCCTCCGTCCGTACCGCCACCGCCGACGCGGAGTGCGGACGCGGACTGCTCCTCGTCAACGAGCTGGCCGAGCGCTGGGGTTGCTGCCCCCGATCCGGAGGCATCGGCAAGTTCGTCTGGGCCCTGATCGCCCCCGCCCTCACGCCCCCGTCCGCTCCCGCCGCCCTCGCCGTCTGAACGGAGGCCCCCACCATGCGACTCGCCCACACCGCCCGGCACCTCCTCGACACCGCCGTCACCCCGGCCGCCGCCTACGCCACCCTCGCCCGCCGCACCGGCCACCCCCTGCGCGCCGCACAGGCGGTCTGCGCCGCGCTCGGCATCCCCGCCGCCGAGGCCACCCGCCGCCTGGACGACTGCCTCGCCGCCCTGCTCGCCCACCCCCGCCCCGGCTCCGAGGCCGACACCGGCG
Source organism: Kitasatospora sp. NPDC048545 (assembly GCF_040651155.1). NCBI lineage: Bacteria > Bacillati > Actinomycetota > Actinomycetes > Kitasatosporales > Streptomycetaceae > Kitasatospora > Kitasatospora sp. NPDC048545. The sequence continues at coordinate 58,581 of NZ_JBEZIQ010000041.1, read as the reverse complement.
AACTCCTCGAAGCCCTCGGCGTCTTCGACGTCCCCGCCACCCTCACCGACACCGACCGCGCCGTCATCGACCTCTTCCTGGTCGCCATCGACGCCATGGGCGGCATCCGAGCCGGCCACCGCCACGGCCTCGATCGCTGGTTCACCACCGGCAACCTCACCACCGCCTACCTCTCCCTCGCCGCCGCCCACCCCATGCCCCGCACCGGCAACCCCGCCCGCTACTGGACCACCCTCGTCACCGCCGGCGAACTCCTCGCCGCAGCCCCCACCCCCGACAGCCGCATCACCTACGCCCTCGCCCACTGCCGCACCCAGGCCACCACCCACACCACCCACCCCTGAGCCCGATCAGCCCCCGGCGATTCCCAAGCCGCGCCGGGTGGTAGGCACTTCCACAACCACACCGGATCGGGAATGGGGCTGCGGCGTGCAATGGGTCGAGTCGATGGTGCTGGCACTGTTCCCGCCGTTCGTGGCAGGGGTGCTCTACCGGCCCGTCATGGCGGTGTTCGACGTCCTCGACGTATGGAAGGGGTGGTGGATCCCGCCGCAGATCGCCGGCCGCGTGCCGCGTGCCGTCGTCCCGAGCACGGCCGACCTCACCGGCTACGGCCAGACCCTGCCGGCACCGGTCGGATCGACCCCGGCAACACTGCAGGAGCACTGGTGCCGTGGAATCCGGCGGTCCTGGGGAATCGAGACCTGGCTCCTGGTCTTCGCCATCCTTCCGGCAGCAGTGGCCGCCATGTTCGCCCTGACCGGCCTCTACCTCACTGTCTTCCCGAGCAGTTCGGAGGAGGCGGCGCTCTTCCGGGGCAACCTGCTGCGGACCTTCTCCTTCTGTGCCGGGATGGGCACCGCGGCCGTGCTGTGGGTCTACCGTTCCATGCTCCTCTACCGGCGGCGGGTCGGCGAGAGCCTTCCGCTCACCTCCGCCGTCGACCTCGCCCGACTGCTCCGCAAGTGCCAGGAGGCCTCCGTCGGGACGCTCCCGCTGCTGGAACTCGACCGGCACGTCGCGCGCCACACCAACCGGCTGGGCTGGTTCGCCACGTACGGTGTCGACCGCGAACGGAGGCGCACCGCTCTGCGTCCGCACATCGCCGGGGTGCAACAGGCCCTGGAGCGGGAGATGTCGAACGTCCTCCGGGAAGGGCCGGATGCCGTACCCCGCCTGGCCCGGCTGGTCGCCACCCTGCTCGACCGGTCGGTGCAGGGCCGGTGGATGGGCCTGCTGGACGAGGCGGACCTTCCCGAGACGCCCACCGAACTGGTCACCGCCCGGGAGGACAGGCACGATCGCGTGGTCGTTCTGGCGGGCAGCGTCGCAGCGGTGGTCATCGTGGCCGCCGCGACCGCCGCCGACCTCCCGGCTTCGGTGGTCGCGCCGGCCGCGCTGACCGCTCTCATCGGCCCCGCCGCGATGTGGGGAAGCGAGAAGCTCGGCAGCCTGCGTGAACACCTGGGCACCGTACGGTCCGGCGTCGGCACCCCCGCCGCCGAGCCGGCGGCAGGCACCCCGGAACCGTCCGCACCCGCCACCTGACGAATCCGGTGTCGGCTCGCCCATGCGTGGGAAGTCGAGCCCGCCGACTTCCCACGCGTCATCTCAGCCCGGGCGTCGCCGTCCGGAACACCTCACCCGCTTCAGTGCGGCAGGCTCGCGTGCCTCTCCAGGAACGCATCCACCTCCGCCGGGTCCTCCAGCGGCAGCGGGTAGACCAGCAGCCGGTCCACGCCGAGTTCCGCGTAGCGCAGTGCGGCGTCCGCTTCCACCTCGACCGGGTCGATCTGCACGAAGTTGATCTCCAGCCGGCCGAGCCGGGCCGGGCGGGGCACCTCGGCGGCGGCCTTGCGCAGCCCGTCGAGGTGGGTGGCCAGGGCCTCCGGGGAGGGGCCGGCGCCGATCCAGCCGTGCCCCTTGGCGACCGCCCGCCGGTACGCGGCCGGGCTGTGCCCGCCGATCACGATCCGCGGGCCGTCGGGCCGCACCGGGCGCGGATGCGCGTCCACGTGGTCGAAGTTCGCGTACCTGCCGTGGAACTCCGGTGCCGGTTCGGTCCACAGCTGCCGCATCGCGTCCAGGTACTCGTCGGTGCGGCCGCCACGCTCGGAGAGCCGGACGCCCACCGCGGCCATCTCCGGTTCGAGGTAGCCGGGTGCGACGCCGAGGAGCACCCGGCCGCCGGACAGCACGTCGAGACTGGCGACCTGCTTGGCCAGGACCACCGGATTGCGCTGCGGGAGGATGAGGATCCCGGTGCCCAGCTCGATCCGCTCGGTCAGCGCGGCCACGTAGGACAGGTGCACCAGGGGGTCGAGGATCGGGTCGGTGGGTTCCATCGGCGAGTCGGGCACCCGGGGGCTGGGCAGCACCACGTGGTCCCCCACCCACCAGGACCGGTAGCCCAGTTCCTCCGCCCGACGGGCCAGCCGCGCCGTGTCCGCCGGCCCCACCGTCGCCTTGGCATTCAGTCCGAACACACCCAGTTCCACGAGCCCCTACCTCCGTCGATTCCCGCCCTGCGGCCACCGGACGGCCTTGCACACACCGTGCCGTCCGTCGACACGACCAACCGGCCGGGTCGACCGCCCATTCCCGGCCGGCGCGCGACACTGACTCCAACCTGCCGTCCCCGCCTGTCCGTTGGGAGAGCGCCGGGTACCGCGACGACAGCCCGCACAAGCTGATCGGCTCCCTCACCACCCCGCAGTCCCAACTCGCCAGCGTCCTCGCCGACTCGGGCCGCATCGACCCCCAAGCAATGCTCGCGCCGCCCGACACCGTCACCACCGCCGGCGAACTCCGCCTCGACCGCGCCCCCAGCGCCGTCGAGGTCCACCACGGCCACGGCTTGCCGCAGCGCGCTGCTGCCCCGGCTCCCCTCGCAGCGGGGCTACGTGATCGTCACCGCCCCGGACGAGCACTGGGCCGCCTTCACCGAGCTCGCGTTCCACTCCCCTCGGCGTTCTGACCCGGCCGGGCGAAAACTCCCGATCGGATACGAAGCACGGGGCTAGTCTGTGCCCATGGTTGCGAACGAAACACACCAAGTAGCCACCGAAGAGCCGGAGTTCGTCAGCGCCCCGGCCCTGATCCTCCGCTCCCTCGGCGCCGATCCCGGCCGGCGGGCGATCACCACCGCCGACGGCGACGTGATCACCGCCGGCGACTTCACCGCCGCCACGTACCGCCTCGCGCACGAGCTCCTCGCCCGGGGCGCGGCCCGCGGCACCACCGTGACCCTGCTGACGGGCAACACCGCCGAGGCGCTGAGCGCCCGCTACGCGGCGGGGCTCGCGGGGGCCCGGGTGGTGAACCTGTACGACGGCATGAGCGCGCCGGTGCTGGCCGAGATCACGACGAGCGTGGACACCGGCATCCTGCTCGTGGACGCCGAACGGTACGCCACGGCCGCCGAGTTGCTGCCGCTTGTCGACGTCCCGACCGTCCTCACCCTCGGCCCGGGCCCCGAAGCGGCGGGGAACGGGGCGGCGGGGAACGGAGCGGCGGGGGGCGAGCCGATCGGCGAGGACGTCGTCGCCGCCTCCGCCCGCCGGCCCGCCGAGCCGCCGGCCGTCCGGATCGGCCCGGACGACGACCTCGGCATCCGCCACACCGGCGGCACCACCGGCATCCCCAAGGGCATCCGCAGCCTGCACGGCCCGTACCGGAGCGCCTTCGACGTGGCGTACGGCCGCGGCAGCGACGACGTCCCGCCCCGCCTCCTCGCCGCCACCTCGCTCGCGCACCTCGCCGGGGTGCTCGCCGACCTGACGTTCCACAGCGGCGGCACCGTGGTCATCCAGCGCTCCTTCGACCCGGGCGAGGTGCTGGCGGCCGTCGAACGCGAACGCATCACCGACCTGTGGGTCCTGCCGCCGCTGCTCTACCGGTTGCTGGACCACCCGGCGATCGGCCGCACCGACCTGACCAGCCTGCGCCGGGTCTCCTACGGGGGCTGCGCCGCCTCGCCGAGCCGGATCCGCGAGGCGATCAAGGTGTTCGGGCCGATCCTGGTGAGCGGCTACGGGCAGTCCGAGGCGCAGAACATCGCCGTGCTCCCCCCGCACGAGCACGACCGGATCGGCCACGGCGGCCGGCTCTCCGTCGGCAAGCCCCTCCCGGGCGTGGAGGTGGCGATCCGCGCCGCCGACGGCACCGGACTGCCGACCGGCGAGCAGGGCGAGATCCACATCCGCTCGACCACGGTGATGGCCGGGTACTGGAAACGGCCCGACCTCACCGCCGAGGTCCTGCGCGACGGTTGGCTGAACACCGGGGACATCGGCTACCTCGACGAGGACGGCTACCTCTACCTGGCCGACCGCCTCAAGGACAAGATCATCGTGGTCGGCGGGCACGTCTACCCCGCCGAGGTGGAGGAAGTGCTGCTCACCCACCCGGCGATCGCCCAGTGCGCGGTCTACGGCGTGCGCGACGCCCAGGAGGCGGAACACGTCCACGTCGCCGTCGTCCCCGCACCGGGGCAGCGGCCCGAACTCGACGACGTCCGCGCGTTCGTCACCGCCCACAAGGGCCGGATGTACGCGCCGGAAGCCCTGCACCTCCTGCCCACGATCCCGCTGACGGCCGTCGGCAAGCCCGACAAGAAACTGCTGCGCGACTCCCACACGGGCTGACGACCGCCCATGACGGCCGTACCCGTCGGCAAGCCCCGACGGGTACGCCATCATGGCGCCATGGCAGATGAAACGATCACCGCTCGCACCATCGCCGACCGCCACCTCGACCACGTGGCCGCCCACGACCCCCTGGACGCAGCCTGGTTGGGCCTGCACCCGGGCGACGACCGGCAACCGGACCTCTCCCCGGAAGGACTCGACGCACGCGCCGACATCGCCCGCCGCACCCTCACCGCACTCGACGCCGCCACGGCCGGGCTCACCACCGCGGCCGGCACCGCCACCGACCCCGCCGACCGCACCTGCGCCAGGCTGCTCCGCGAACGCCTGACCGCCGAACTCGCCGTGCACGACTCCGGCGAGAACTACCGCCAGCTGCGCAACATCAGCGGGCACGTCCACCAGGTCCGGGACATCTTCACCTACATGCCGACCGCCACCGACGACGACTGGGCCGCGGTGGCCGGCCGGATGCGCAACCTGCCCGCCGCGCTCGACGGGTACCGCGCGACCCTCACCGAGGGGATGTCCCGGCGCCTGCTCGCCGCGCCCCGCCAGGCGTCCGCCGTCATCGACCAGCTGACCGCGTGGACCGGCGAGGACGCCGGAACCGCCGGGTGGTTCACCGACTTCGTCTCCCCCGGCCCCGAACGGCTGCGGGGCGAACTGGACGCCGTCGCCGTCCGGGCCACCGCCGCCGTCGCCGGGTTCCGCGACTGGCTGCGCGACACCTACGCGCCGGCCACCCTCGGCACCCCCGACGCCGCAGGCCGCGACCGCTACCGGATCGCCGTACGCCACCACACCGGCGCCGAACCCGACCTGGACGAGGCCTACGCGTGGGCCTGGGAGGAGTTCCACCGCACCGCCGCCGAGATGCGCACCGAAGCCGACCGCGTCCTGCCCGGTGCCGGAGCCCTGGAGGCGATGCACCACCTGGAACGGAACGGGCACGCGGTCGAGGGCGAGGAAGCGGTCCGCGACTGGCTGCAGCAGCTCATGGACGGGGCGATCACCGCCCTCGACGGCACCCACTTCGACATCACCGGCCCGCTGCGCCGCGTGGAGTCCAGGATCGCCCCGGCCGGGAGCGCGGCCTCGCCGTACTACTCCAGCCCCAGCCTGGACTTCAGCCGGCCCGGCCGCACCTACTTCCCCACCCTCGGGCGGGACTCCTTCCCCACCTGGCAGCTCGTCAGCATCTGGTACCACGAGGGCGTCCCCGGCCACCACCTGCAACTCGCCCGATGGGTCGCCCTCGCCGACCGGCTCAGCCGCTACCAGACCACCCTGGGCATGGTCAGCGCCAACGTCGAGGGCTGGGCGCTGTACTCCGAACGCCTCATGGACGAGCTGGGCTTCCTCGACGACCCCGCCCACCGCCTCGGCTTCCTCGACGAACAGATGCTGCGCACCATCCGCGTGATCATCGACATCGGCATGCACCTCGACCTGGCCGTCCCCGCCGACTCGGGCTTCCACCCCGGCGAACGCTGGACCCCGGAACTCGCCACCGAGTTCATGGCCACCTACAACGGCAGCCCCGCCGAACTGCGCGACAGCGAGATCGTCCGCTACCTCGGCTGGCCCGGCCAGGCCATCGGCTACAAGCTCGGCGAACGCGCCTGGCTCCAGGGCCGCGAAGCCGCCCGCCGCCGCCAGGGCGCCGCCTTCGACCTCAAGACCTGGCACATGAAGGCGCTCGCGCAGGGATCCCTCGGCCTCGACGACCTGACCGGCGAACTCGCCGCGCTCTAGGACCGCCGTAGGACCACCGCACAACCCCCGCCGAACCCCCACCGGAGTTCACCCCACCGTGGGGTTTGGCTCAATGAAGTGCCACCCCGGTGCCGAGAAGGCAAGAGGGGTGGCGGCGCTGAGGGCCGCCACCCCGCTCCGCCCGCCGGCCCCGCCCCGGCCGACACGGGCGCCGGGCTGTCACAGCGTCGCCAGGAACTCCCGCACCGCACCGGCCAGTTCGCCGGCGGCGGTGACCGGCAACAGGTGGTCGCCGGCCAGCTCCACCGCGACCGTCCCGGGCCGGCGGGCGACGATCTCCGCCGCCTGCCCGGCCGGGATCACGCCGTCGGTGCCGCGCACGAGCAGCGCGGGGCAACTGCTCGCCGTCCAGTCCGCCCAGTGGTCGCCGTGGACGAGCTCCTCCGACTCGTACATGTCCTCCGGGTGGAACGGCAGCCGCCAACTGCCGTCGGCGTTCTCCCGCAGCCGGTCCGCGAAGAACGGCGCGGCGGGCCCGAGGGCGGCGATCAGCCCGTCCCGGGTGGGCGCGTCATAGGGCAGGCCCAGCAGGAACGCCAGCGGGTGCGGCCCCTCCAGGCCGAACACCACCGGTGCCTCGACGTCGACGAGCGCCTCGACCCGTTCGGGGTGCCGGGCCGCGAACTGGTAGGCGTTGATCCCGCCGAGCGAGTGCCCCAGCAGCACCACCCGCTCCAGCCCCAGGTGGTCCAGCAGCGCCCCGACGTCCGCGAGGTACCCCTCCCGCGAGTAGTCCCCGGCCCGGTCCGACTCCCCCTGCCCCCGCTGGTCCGGTGCGATCACCCGCCACTCCCCGGCGAGTTCGGCCGCCAGCCGCCCCCACACCGCCCCCTCCGACAGGTGCCCGTGCAGCGCCAGCAGCGGCCGCCCCGGCCCGCCGAAGTCCAGGTAGGACAGTCGGCGGCCGTCGACGGTCAGTTCCTTGCGGATGGCGTCGTTCATTCCCGGTTCCCCCTCGCGTAGCGGTCGACGGGACTACCGTACGCCCGATTGAGACGAATGTGCAACACAAACGTGCAAGACGATCGTCCAATTCCGGGAAAGCGCCGCACGTCGCCGCATTCTCGGCACGCCACCCCGGCAGCCGGTACGTGGTCGACGTCGACAGCACCGAGGGGCACGACCGGAGGTCCCTCTCGGTGCGCACCCCCTGCCTGCCCCCTGTCCGAATCGCCCTCGCCCCGGCCGTCGGCGACGAGCGCTCCCTAACCCTCCTCCCGCCCGCGGAACGCCCGGCGGTACTCGCGGGGGGCGACGCCGACCCTCGCGGTGAAGACCGGGCGGAGGGAGACGGCGGAGGTGAAGCCGCAGCGGGTGGCGACGGTGTCGACGGGGAGGTCGGTCTCCTCCAGGAGGCGCTGGGCGGTGAGGACGCGCTGGTCGAGGAGCCAGCGGGTGGGGGTGGTGCCGGTGGTGGCGGTGAAGCGGCGGGCGAAGGTGCGTTCGGACATCAGGGCGGCGGCGGCCATGCGCGGGACGGTCCAGGGGGTGTCGAGGGAGGCGAGGACCTCGGCGCGGACGCGGGAGAGCGGGTCGTCGGCGCTGGGGGCCGGGACCGGAGTGGGGATGAACTGGGCCTGGCCGCCCGCCCGGAAGGGGGCGGTCACCATGGAGCGGGCGATGGCCGCGGCGGCCTGCTGGCCGTGCGCGGTACGGACGAGGTGGAGGCAGAGGTCGATGCCGGCCGCGACGCCGGCCGAGGTCCACAGGCCGTCGCCGCCGGTGAAGAGCACCTCGGGGCGGACCGTCACCGCGGGGAAGCGGCGGGCGAGTTCGGGGGCGAGGGCCCAGTGGGTGGTGGCTTCGCGGCCGTCGAGCAGGCCGGCTTCGGCGAGGACGAAGGCGCCGGCGCAGAGCGAGGCGATGGGGACGCCCCGATCGCGGGCGGTCCGCAGGGCGGCGAGGAGGGCGGGGTCGTGGTCGGTGCCCGGGTCCTCGACGCCCGGGACGACGACCAGGTCGCAGTCGGCGAGCGCGGCCAGTCCGTGGTCGGGGACGCGTTCCAGTCCGCCGCCCAGCCGTACCCGGGTGCCGTCGGGGCCGCAGACCCGCAGGTCGAAAGCGGGCAGTCCGGGCCGGGTGGTCCGGTTCGCCCAGACCTCGCCGATCACCGCATAGTCGAAGGTCCGGACGCCGTCGAAGATCAGACAACCCACGGTTCGCATGGCAGGACCCTACGGCAGACCGATGGCAGAAACCTATCGATGGGTGGCATCTCTGCCTCTCACGGCCTCGGCACCCACCCGAGCACGATGGACACATGACGAACACCGACGCCTTCGACGCCCCGCTCACCCTCGACCCCGACGCGGTCCTGCTGCTCATCGACGTCCAGAAGGGCTTCGACGACCACGAGTACTGGGGACCCCGCGACAACCCGCAGGCCGAGCAGCGGATGGCCGAGCTGATCGCCGCCTGGCAGGCCACCGGCCGCCCGGTCGTCACCGTGCAGCACGCCTCCGGGGCCGGTCCGCTGGTCGAGGGCACCCCGGGGTACGCGCTGAAGGACTTCGTCGCCGGGGTCAGCCCGGACCTGCACATCACCAAGACCGTCAACAGTGCCTTCTACGGCACCCCGGACCTGCACGCCTGGCTGCAGGAACGCGGCGCCCGCCAGCTCGTCGTCACCGGGATCATCACCAACGTGTGCAACGAGACCACCGCCCGGATGGCCGGCAACCTCGGCTACGACGCGATCTTCCCGACCGACGCCATGCACACCTTCGACATGACCGGCCCCGACGGCACCACGCTCACCGCGGCCGAACTCGCCCGCGCCACGGGCACGGTGCTGCACGCGATGCGGTTCGCCAAGGTGGTGACGACGGAGCAGGTACTGGTGGCGGCCAAGGCCTGAGGGCGTCAGGCCCTGAGCAGCGGCTCGTACGCGTTGCCCTCCTCGGCGTTGAGCAGCACGTACGACGCCCCGAGGCCGAACGCGACCTCCCGCAGCCGCGCCAGCGCCTCGGCCTCGGACGGGACTTCGAGGCCGAGCGCGGCGGCGGCAGCGTCCCGGTCGGCGTAGTGCCCGGGCTCCTCCTCCAGGTAGTCCTCGGCGGCCTCCGCGCTCTCCTCCACCGTCAGCCGCCGACAGTCCCGCCACCACGGCACGGCCAGCAGCAGCCGGACCAGCTCCGGCACCCCGACGGCCAGCAGGGCGGCGCCGCCCTCGGAGTCGGCGTACAGGACGGGCCGTTCCTCGCCGCCCTCGCCGCACAGGAAGTAGGTGCCGCCCCCACCGTCCTTGGCGACCGGCTCCAGGGCCTCACCGGAGGCGAGCACCACCTCCTCCACGTGCTCGTAGCGCAGGGAGGGGTCGAACTCACCCGTACAGGTCAGGTAGTCGGCCGCGGTGTCGTTGGCGCGGATCGCGTCGAGGAGGGACATGGCGGCCACCCTACGGCGCACCGCCGACAGCCCCGGGCCGCCCGGACGCACAGACGCACCGCCGACAGCCCCCGCGCACGCACGCACGACCCGGCGGCCGAGGGTGCCGGTGCCACCGGTGACGAGCACCGGGCCGCCCGCCGCGGGCCCACCGTTCGCCGGGTCGTTCGTCACGGTCGTCTCCGATGCGTCCCAGGCGGGGAGTTGATCTCCCTGCCGCAGCCGTTGTTGGGTGGCTCCTGCTGCCCTGCCCCCGGCGACGAAGGAACGTGACACGTGGACGACGCGGTGGACGAGAACGTGGACGAGAGGTCTGCCCGGACCGTGCTCTTCGAGGAGCAGCGCCCGCACCTGCGCGCGGTCGCGTACCGGATGCTCGGGTCGGTCAGCGAGGCCGAGGACGCCCTGCAGGAGGCGTGGCTGCGGTACGACCGCACCGACACCTCGGAGGTGGCGAACCTCGCCGGCTGGCTGACCACGGTGGTCTCGCGGGTCTGCCTGAACCTGCTGCGCACCCGCGCGCTGCGCCGCGAGGAGCCGCTGGAGCCAGCCGGGCCGGGCGGCGAGCCGGGGCCGCCGCGCATCCCGGACCCGCTGCTGCGGCGCGAGGGCGTGGCGGACCCCGAGCAGGAGGTGATGCTCGCGGATTCGGTGGGGCTGGCGCTGATGGTGGTGATGGAGTCACTGTCGCCGGCCGAGCGGGTCGCCTTCGTGCTGCACGACCTGTTCGCCGTGCCATTCGACGAGATCGCCCCGTTGATCGAGAGGACGGCGGCGGCGACCCGCCAGCTGGCCAGCCGGGCCCGCCGCAAGGTGCAGGGGCAGGCGCCCGCGCCGGACCCGGACCTCGGGCGGCAGCGGCTGGCCGTGGACGCCTTCTTCGCTGCCGCCCGCGACGGCGACCTGGACGCGCTGGTCGCGGTGCTCGACCCGGACGTGGTGCTGCGCTCGGACGGCGGGGCGGTGCCGGCCCGGCACACGGTGGTGCTCTCGGGCGCCGCCACGGTGGCCGGCCAGGCCGTCCTGTGGGGCACGCTGTCGCCGTTCGCCCGCCCGGCGCTGGTCAACGGCACCGCGGGGGCCGTGGTGATCGGCGACAACGGGCGGGCGCTGTCGGTCATGGCGTTCACGGTCGTGGACGGCGCGATCGTCGCGATCGACGTGCTCACCGACCCCGAGCGGCTGGCCGCGCTGGACCTCTCGGACTTCCGGGACCGGTAGGTGCCCGGAGCGGGCCGGAACGGACGGGGATGGGGGTGGGCGGGCGACCGCCCACCCCCACCCGGCCGCGGTCAGCGCCCGACCGCGCCGTCCAGCTGTTCGCGGATGATGTCCGCGTGCCCGGCGTGCCGCCCGGTCTCCTCGATCATGTGGACCAGGACCCACCGCAGCGACGGCCCCTCGGCGGCGTCCGGCCGCAGGGAGCGCACGCCCGGCCGGTCGAGGTCCGGGGCGGCCGCCGCCACCGCGTTGGACCGGGCGATCGCGTCGCGGTAGGCGGCGACCTCGCCGGCGACGGTCGCGCCGTCCAGCGGGACGTCGTCCGACTCGCGCGGCTTCTCGCCCTCGCCCTGGTAGGCCCACGCGAACCAGTTGTGCTCGACCACGGTCAGGTGCCGCACCAGCCACAACAGGCTGGTGCCGGAGGCGACGCCGGGGCGCCGGGCGTCTTCGTCGGAGAGCCCCTCGACCTTGGCGATCACCGCCCCGCGCAGGTAGTCGAGGAAGGCCAGCAGGGTGGTGGGCTCGTCCGCGTTGGTGCTCGGCGGGCGGGTGTCGGTGAGCTTGCTCGGCACGGTGGCCGCGGCGCTCCCGGCGTTCTCGGTGTTCTCTGTCACCGCGCCACCCCAGCCATCACCCGCGCTGCGGAACACGGGGTTTGAACGTCCGTCACCGATCGCCGCCACCGGCCGGCGTCACCACCCCGGGCCACCGGCCGGCGTCACCACCCCGGGCCACTGCCCCGTCACCACCCCGGGCCGCTGCCCCCGTCACCAGCCCTGCGCCGCGACCCAGTCCGCGAGGTGCCGGGCGCAGTCGTCGACCGACTCCCGCCAGCTGTGTACGGCGCCCTCCCCCGCCTCGTCGCTGACGTGCTTGACCAGTCGCACCGGCACCCCGGCCCGGTGGGCGACGGTGGCGACGGCGTAGCCCTCCATGTCGACCAGGTCGGCGTGCTCGGCGAGCCGGTCGCGGGCGGCCGGGTCGGAGATGAACAGGTCGCCGGTGGCCAGGACCGGCCCGTCGCCCTTGCCGATGACCAGCGGAGCGCCGTACTGGCGTCCGGTGAGCGCCTGCAGGGCGGCCGTGTCGAGGTCGTGCTGGATCACCTGGACCACGTGGTGGGTGCCCTCCCAGCCGGGGCGCAGCGCGCCGGCCGTGCCCAGGTTGATCACCTCGGCGGGCTTCTGCCCGTGCGCGAGGACGGCGGCCAGGGCGGCGGCGGCGTTGACCTTCCCGATCCCGGTGAGCAGCACGGGCAGTCGGTCGTCCAGGTGGGCGGCCTCCTCACGGACGGCGACGACGAGCAGTGGGCGGTCGGGCGAGATCGTTCCAAGCAGGCGCATGTGTCCATCGTACGGAGCGCGGGGGTGCCGCACCCGGGAGCGCGCGCCCACGAACGGAGCCCCGCGCTCCGTCTGTCGGGGGAACCGCGTAGGGTGCGGCCAGCGTCGGACGGTTCGCCACCTCTCCGCACGGGCGACGCCGTGGATCACGGCACGGACGGCGCCACGGACGACCACCGGACCGCGACCGGACCGCGACCCGGGCGGCGGCGGAGCGGCGGACGGGCGAGCGGGCGGCCCGGGACGCGCGTGCGACCCGTGCGGGGGCGTGCGGGAACCGTGCACGACATGCTCAAGATCGGCGCAAGTCAGGTGTGGCCGGGGGGAGTCGCGGCCATACTGCTGCCATCGGCCGGGCCCCGGGGAACGGGTCCGGCCCCAGGGGAGGATGAGGCGGGTGGCGACACCAGTAGGCAACGGCGCTCCGGGCGCCGCGAACCCGGCACGGCCGGACCGGCCGTCGGGACCACCGGCCGCGGGGGGCGGCGCGCCGGTGCTCGTGAAGCCCGGCCCGCCCCCGGCGGCCGTCCCGGGCGTGGTGCCGGCCCGGCGCTCCGGGGCGCTCGCCCCCACCGGCGTCCGCGCCCGGCTCGCGCAGGCCACCCGGACGGCGCCCGGCCGGCTGCGGCTGGCCGGGGTGGTGCTCGCGGTGGCGACGGTGGCGTTCGGCGGGCTCACCGCCTGGCAGTTGGAGACCAGGGCGCAGGCCGCCGACCGGGTGGTCTCGTACAGTCAGCCGCTCAGTCGGGACGCCGCCGAGATCCACCGCAACCTGGCCGACGCCGCCACCACGGCCGCGACCGGTTTCCTGCTGGCCGGTGCCGAGCCCAAGGACGTCCGGGACCGCTACGAGCACGACCTCGCCACGGCCGCCGAGCTGGTCGCCCAGGCCGCCGCCAGGACCACCGCGACCTCTCCCGCACAGGACTCGCTCGCCCGGCTGAACCAGCAACTCCCGGTGTACGCGGGCCTGGTGGAGACGGCCCGAGCCGACAACCGGCAGGGTATCCCGCTCGGCGGCGCCTATCTGCGGTACGCCTCCGAGCAGATGCAGACCGTCCTGCTGCCGGCGGCCGCGGAGCTGGCCGCCACCGAGAACGACGAGCTGGCGAACGACTACGCGGCGGCCAAGTCGGTGCCGTGGGGGGCGTACGGCCTGGCGCTGATCACCCTGGCGGCACTGGGCTGGGTGCAGCTGACGCTGTTCCGCCGCACCAACCGGGTGTTCAACGTCGGCCTGCTGGGCGCCACCGCCGCCGTGCTGGCCGGGGCACTGTGGCTCACCGTCGCCGGGCTGACCACCGACGCGGCACTGAAGCGCAGCGACAGCGAGGGCGCGACCCCGCTGCGGTCGCTCAACTACGCCCGGGTCGACGTGCTGACCGCCCGGCTCTCGGAGAACCTGCACCTGGTCGCCCGCGGCTCCACCACCAAGTACGCCGACCAGTGGACGAAGGCCACCGAACACCTGGACGGGGCCGCGGTCAAGGGCGATCCGCTGGAACGGCGCACCGGTTCGCTCCCGGAGGCCGTCCGGCTCGCGCCCGCGGCCGCCCAGCAGGACGTCCGGGACGCGGTGCAGCAGTTCGACGAGTGGCACGACCGGCACAACGAGGCCCGGAAGCTGGAGGTCGACGACGCGAACTACCAGGGCGCCCTGGATGCGACCGTGGCGGCCGCGGCCGACGCACACACCGCCGACGCGGCCTTCAACGCCACCGACCGGGCGCTCGCCCGGGCCGCCGACATCGAGCAGGGCCGGTTCGAGCAGTCCGCGAAGGGCACCGGCGGGGACCTGCGCACCGCCGCCGCCGCGGCCGCGCTGCTCGGGCTGGTGGCCGCGGCCGCCGCGCTGCGGGGCCTGGGCCGACGACTGGCCGAGTACCGGTAACGGGCAAGGGGGAAACGGACAGATGCGCACGAGAACCGTACGGACCAGGCCCTTCGCCGCCCTGGCACTGCTGGCGGCCGGCGCCGCGGTGCTCGCCGGGGGCGGCCCGGTCGGCGCCGCGCCGACGACCACGACCGCCGCCGGCGCCGCGCCCCGGGCGGCGCAGCAGGAGGAGGGCCCCGCCGACACCTGCGACGTCACCAAGAGCGTGCCGCCGAGCACCGAGGACGGGCCGGCCGTGAAGGCCATCAAGGCCAAGCGCAGCCTGGTGATCGGCGTCGACCAGAACAGCTACCGCTGGGGCGCCCGCAACCCGAACACCGGCCAGATCGAGGGCTTCGACGTCGACCTGGCCCGGGCGATCGGCGCGGCGATCATCGGCGACCCGGACAAGGTGGTGCTCAAGCCGGTGGCGACGGCCGACCGGATCGACGCGATCAAGAAGGGCCGGGTCGACCTGGTCGTCCGCACCATGACGATCAACTGCAAGCGGATGGAGGACGTCGCCTTCTCCAAGCCGTACTTCAACATCACCCAGCGCGTCCTGGTGCCCAAGGCCTCCCCGGCGAAGACCATCGACGACGCGGTCAAGGGCCGGACGGTCTGCGTCGCCGACGGCTCCACGGCCCAGACCGTGGTCAACGGCATGAAGACCGCCGGACAGGTCGTCACCGTCGGGAACCAGCTGGACTGCCTGGTGCTGCTGCAGCTCGGCAAGGCGGACGCCGTCATGACCGACAACGGCCTGGCGGCCGGTCAGGCCGCCCAGGACCAGACGGTGCGGATCGTGGACGGCGAGGCGCAGCCGGAGGTGATCGGCGTCGCCATGCTGAAGGAGAGCCCGGACCTGACCGCCCGGGTCAACCAGGTGCTGGCCGACTACTACGCGCGCGGCGACTGGGCCCGTTCGTACGAGCACTGGCTCAAGCCGTACATGCTCAACGACGCCGACCACTACTGGCCCGGCACGCGCTGAGGACGGAACGCGGGAAAGAGCCGGGTCCGAACCGGGGGACGCGCCCGGGAACGCCGCCGGGGAACGCACGGTGACACGGCCCGGGAAGGGGAACAGGAGGCGGACCGGGAGGCGGGCCCGGAGGCCGACCGGGGGCGCACGGACGACCACCCGAACGACCGCGCCGGGGCACCGTTCGGGCGGCACGGGCCCGGGGCGTTGACACCGTCTTGACGCCCCGCGCCCGTTCCGCCCGAACGGTCACCGGCTAGGGTTCGGGACGATCACCGCGGGGAGACCCGTGGTGGACAGGGGGGTTGTCGTGGGATCGCCCGTCGTACGCGTCGGGATCGCACGCGAGGAAGGAAGGACACCGCGGTGGCGGCATCGGCTGGCCCGGTACTGAGCCGGGAGGAGGTGGACCGCGCGCTGGCGCGCCTCGGCGCGGAGCGGGACGCGGTCGAGTCGGCGCTGCTCGCCCTGCAGGACCACCCGGGCCTGCGGCTGCTGGACGGCGCCGAGCTGTGCGGGCGCACCCTGGAGCGCTGGTCGGTCGCCGGGAAGGGTCTGCCGCTGCTCTGGGCGCTGTTCGACCGCTACTCCGAGGCGTTGGCCTCGGCGCGCGCCGTGCGGGCCCGCAAGGCCAAGCCAGGCGGGCCCGAACTCGCCGAGCTGAGCGAGCTGTTGACCGGTGACGCGGTGACCGTTCCGGGCGGTGCGGTGCCGGACGGTCCGCAACTGCTCGGCGCGCCCGCCAAGCTGGTCGAGCGGATCAGCCTGGACGCGCTGATGACCCGGATGAACTCCTGGTACGCGACCGTGCTGGAGGTGGTCAGCGCCGCCGACGCGGTCTGGTCCGCGTTGCCGGCCCGGATCGACCTGCTGCTGGCCGAGCTCCACCGGGTGCGGACGCTGGCCGGGTCGCTCGGCGTGCGGGCCGGGGGCCACCCGCTGGCCGACGACCTGGTGGCGATCGAGAAGGACCTCACCGAACTGCGCACCGAGGTGCACGGGGACCCGCTGGCGCTGTGGCGCCCGGCCCGGGTGCCCGCCCAGCGCGGCACGGTCCCGGAGGGTTCGGCCTTCGCCGGCCCCGCCGGGGTGGTCGACACCGAGCGGTTCGACCGGGCCGGGCGGGCGCTGGACGGCGTCCGGCTGGAGCTGGAGGACCTGCTGCGGCTGCGCGACGAGGCCGAGGAGCGGCTGCAGGGCGTCGGCGAACTGCTCCAGCGGGCCGACGCCACCCTGGCCGAGGCCCGCCGGGCGCGCGGCGAGGTGCTGGCGAAGATAGCGGCCAGCGACGTCCCGGCGGTGCCCGGCCCGGCCTCGGCGCTGCGCGAGCGGATCGTCGCGGCGCTGGACCTGCGCCAGGCCGGGCAGTGGGGCCGGCTGGCGCCGCTGCTGGACGCGCTGGAGGACGCCGCCGCCAAGGAGCTGGGCCGGGCCCGGCAGTCCCTCACCGAGGTGACCCAGCCGCTGGCCGTCCGCGCCGAGCTGCGCGGCCGGCTGGACGCCTACAAGGCGATGGCGGCCCGGCTGGGGGTCTCCGAGGACCCGGAAGTGATCGAACGGTACGAGAAGGCGCGCTGGCTGCTGTGGAGCGCGCCGTGCGACCTGCGGGCGGCGGCCGCCGCGGTGGCCCGGTTCCAGCAGTCCCTGCGGCCGGCCCAGACCGAGGCCGCGCAGGCTCAGGAGACGGCCGGCCAGTCGCCGGTCGACGGACAGGTTCAGGGGGGCTGAGATTGATGGGCGAGACGTGCGTACGGCCTGACTGTTCCGGCAGCGGCCGGATCGACGCCGACGGCTACTGCGACGAGTGCGGGCTGGCCCCGGCGGGCGGGACCACCGCGACGGCCGGGGCGTCCGCGGCGGGAACGGCAGCAGGAGCAGCCGCCGGGCCGGCGACGGGAGCGCCGGCGGGGGCCGGTGCCGTCGGCCCCGGGTCGGCCTGCCCGCGCGACTGCTCCGGCACCGTCGACACGGACGGCTACTGCGACGAGTGCGGCCTCACCCCGCCCGGCCCCGACACCGGCGTCACCCAGCCCTACATCCCGTCCGCCCGGGTCTCCTCCGCGGCCTCCGGGCGCAGCGGCTCGGTCCGCTCGACCCGCAGCGGCTCGGCCCGCTCGATGTCCGGCCGTTCCCGCTCGCACCGCTCGACCCGCACCGGCAGCAGCCGCTCGGTCTCGGTGCGTTCCACCCGGGGCAGCAGCAGCGCGGGCACCCGCAACCGGCTGGGCGCCGGCCTGGTCACCGTGCCGACCGTCGAGACGGCCGATCCGGCCGGAGCGGTGCTGGCCGACCCCGAGGTGCCCGAGCGCAAGCGGTTCTGCTCCAAGTGCGAGGCCCCGGTGGGCCGGGAGAAGAACGGCCGCCCGGGCCGCCCGGACGGCTTCTGCACCAAGTGCGGCACGCCGTACTCGTTCACGCCCAAGCTGCGCCGGGGGGACCTGGTCGGCGGGCAGTACGAGGTGGTGGGCTGTCTGGCGCACGGCGGGCTCGGCTGGATCTACCTGGCGGTGGACCGGCGGCTCGACGACAAGTGGGTGGTCCTCAAGGGCCTGCTGGACACCGGGGACGAGGACGCGCTGGCCGCGGCCGTCGCCGAGCGGCGTTTCCTGGCCGAGGTGGACCACCCGAACATCGTCCGGATCATCAACTTCGCCGAGCACCCGGACCTGCGCACCGGTGCCACCGACGGCTACATCGTCATGGAGTACGTCGGCGGCAAGTCGCTCAAGGACATCGCCAACGACCGCCGCACCCCGGACGGCCGGCGCGAGCCGCTGCCGGTCGAGCAGGCGATCGCGTACGCCCTGGAGGCGCTGCCCGCCCTGGGCTACCTGCACGGCCGGGGCCTGGTGTACTGCGACTTCAAGATCGACAACGCGATCCAGAGCGGTGACACGCTCAAGATCATCGACATGGGCGCCGTCCGCCGCCACGACGACGACGGCCCGATCTACGGCACCATCGGCTACCAGGCCCCGGAGATCGCCACCGACGGCCCCTCCCCCGCCTCCGACCTGTACACCGTGGCCCGCACCCTCGCGGTGCTCACCTTCGACTTCCAGGGCTACAGCGGCACCCACCGCGACTCACTGCCCGGGCCGGAGGACGTCGAGGTCTTCGCCCGGTACGAGTCCTACTACCGCCTGCTGGTGCGCGCCACCGACCCGGACCCGGCCCGCCGCTTCTCCTCCGCCGAGGAGATGGCCGACCAGCTGACCGGCGTGCTGCGGGAGATCCTGGCCCTCCAGAACGACCGCCCCTACCCGGCACCCTCCACCCTCTTCGGCCCCGAACTTCGCGTCGTGGACACCGAGTTGGTGCTGCCCACCGAACAGGCCGGGCAGCTCCGGGTGGCCGGCCTGGACCCGGCCGGCGCCGCCCTCGCCCTGCCCATCCCCCGGGTGGATCCGGGCGACCCCAACGCCGGCTTCCTCGCCACCCTGCTCTCCCCCGACCCCGAGGAGGCGCTCGTCGCCCTGGCGGGCGCGCCCGTCGTCTCGGTGGAGAGCCGGCTGCGCGAACTGCGCGCCCTGCTCGAACTCGGCCGCCACCGCGACGCCGCGACCCGCCTCGACGAGCTGGAGCGGGACCACCCGGACGACTGGCGGGTGGTCTGGTACCGCGGCCTGACCGCCCTGGTCGGGGCCTGCCCGGACCGCGCCGGCGACGAACCGGCCGGCCCGCCCCGGGCGGCGGACCCCGAGCACCCCGAGGCGGACGGACGGGACACGGCCCTGCGGGCCGGCGCCGAGGCCTTCGACGCGGTCTACGACGCCTTCCCCGGTGAGGCCGCGCCCAAGCTGGCCCTCGCCATCTGCGCCGAACTGCTCGGCGACAGCGGCGACGCGGCCGAGTTCTACCGGCTGGTGTGGGCCACCGACCAGGCCTACCTGAGCGCCGCCTTCGGGCTGGCGCGGGTCCGGCTCGCCGAGGACGACCGCTCCGGTGCGGTCCGCGTCCTGGAGTCCGTCCCGGCCACCTCCAGCCAGTACACCGCCGCCCGGATCGCCGCCGTCCGGGCCCGGCTGCGCGAGCGCCCCGCCACCGACGAACTGGCCGGTGACCTCGGCGCGAGCTCCGCGCAGCTGACCGCGCTGCGGCTGGACGACCGCCGCCGCGAGGAGCTCTCGGTCGAGGTGCTCGGCGCGGCCCTCGGCTGGATCGGCGCCGGGTCGGCCGGGGCCGGGCCGGCTGCCGACCTGGTGGTACTGGGACGTCCCGCACAGGAGCGGGAACTGCGCTTCGCCCTGGAACAGTCCTACCGGGTACTCGCCCGGTTGGCCGACCGGGCGGAGATCAGGATCGAGATGGTGGAGCGGGCCAACCGTGCCCGTCCCAGGACGTGGGTGTAGCCGATGCCGCAGCAGACCGAGTGCCCGAGCTGTTCCGAGCCGATGGACCGTGAGGACGCCTACTGCGGCTCCTGCGGGGCCGGTCGGGACGGCCGGGCCGCCCCGGGCGCGATGCCCGCGGGCTGGGCCGCCGCCCGGGGTGAGGCCGTACCGCAGCAACGCGGACCGGTCTGCGTGCACTGCGGGCAGCCGCAGGTCACCGCGGACGGCTACTGCGAGGGCTGCGGCGGCGCCCAGCCGCGCCCGCGCGACCACATGGAGAAGGCGCTCGCGGGCGTCGCCGGGGTCAGCGACCGCGGCGTGCGCCACCACCGCAACGAGGACAGCTTCACCGTCGCCGCGAGCTCGCTGCCCGGCGGCGAACCGGTCGTGGTCGCCGTGGTGTGCGACGGCGTCTCCTCCTCCGACCGCCCGGACGAGGCCTCGGCGACCGCCGTCGACGCCGCCTCCGAGTCGCTGCTGACCTCGCTGGAGGCCGGCCGGGACCCGAACGAGGCGATGCGTTCGGCCGTCGCCGACGCCGCCAAGGCCGTCGCCGACCTGGCGACCGACGGCGCCGGCCCCACCCGGCCCGACCTCAACGCGCCCGCCTGCACCTTCGTCAGCGCGATAGCGGTGGGCAGCCGGGTCACCATCGGCTGGGTCGGCGACACCCGCGCGTACTGGATCCCGGACGACCGCGCCGCCGCCGAGCCCTTCCGGCTCACCCAGGACGACTCCTGGGCGGCCCGGATGGTCGAGGCCGGGCTGATGAGCGAGGCCGAGGCCTACGCCGACCCGCGCGCGCACGCGATCACCGGCTGGCTCGGCGCCGACGCCGAGGAGGTCGTGCCGCACACCCTCGACTTCACCCCGCACGTCCCCGGCGTGGTGCTGATCTGCACCGACGGGCTGTGGAACTACGCCGAGGCGGCCACCGACCTGGCCTACTACGTGCGCCCGGACGCCCGCGCCGAACCGCTGGCGACGGCCCAGACCCTGGTGAAGTTCGCGGTCGCCGCCGGCGGCCACGACAACATCACCGTCGCGGTGCTGCCGATCGACCCGCCCGCCGTGCCCGTCGAGGAGGCCGACCCGACCCCCACGGCGCTGGACCTGCCGGTGCTGGAGCGCCCGGGGCCGGCCGCGCGCCCGGTCCCGGAGGACGACGAGGACCACGACCCGACCCTGCCGGACATCCCGGTGATCGGCTCCCCCGCCGCCCCGCTGCCCCCGGCACCGCCGGTACCGCCCGCACCGCCGGCGGTCCCGCCGGCACCGCCCGCCGCGCCGCCCGTCCCGCCGCTGCCGCCGCACCCGCCGACGGCCTGACCCGCCGTCCGACCGCCGGCACGGCGCCACGGTCCGCCGGCCCGGCCGGCGGACCGCCCCGCGTCCTGATCGCATCCACCCCCTCACCCGACGGGAGCCGACCGCCCCATGGCAACACTGGCGAAGCCGAACCTGCCCAGGTTCGACGTGGAGATCTTCCAGAACGAGTACCTGGCCGACGGCGCCCGCGAGGTCAACGCCATCGTCACCGTCACCTCGACCGGCGGAGGCACCTCCGGCGGCCGCCCGCTCGGGATCGCCGACGCCGGGCCGGCCGGGGCCGAGGCGGCCACCGCCGTGGTGGTCCTGGTGGACTGCTCGGGGTCGATGGACTACCCCAAGAGCAAGATCAACGGCGCCCGGGAGGCCACCGCCGCCGCCATCGACGCGCTGCGCGACGGCACCGCCTTCGCCGTGGTCGCCGGCACCCACGAGGCCCGCGACATCTACCCCGGCGACGGCACCCTCGCCACCGCCTCCGCCGCCACCCGCGAGCAGGCCAAGGAGTCGCTGCGCCGCCTCACCGCGGCCGGCGGCACCGCGATGGGCACCTGGCTGGCCAAGGCCGACAAGCTCTTCCTGACCCGCCGCGACATCGCCATCCGGCACACCATCCTGCTCACCGACGGCAACAACGAGCACGAGTCGGCGGAGGACCTGGCCCGCACCATCGAACGGGTCACCGGCCACTTCACCGCCGACTGCCGAGGCGTGGGCACCGACTGGCGGATCGACGAACTGCGCACGATCTCCTCGGCACTGCTCGGCACCGTCGACATCGTCGCCGAGCCCTCCGGCCTCGCCGAGGACTTCCGCTCGATGATGGCCGGCGCGATGGGCAAGCAGGTCGCCGACGTCGCGCTGCGGATCTGGACCCCGGCCAACGCCACCGTGAAGTTCGTCAAGCAGGTCGCCCCCGCCGTCGAGGACCTGACCGCCCGCCGAACCGAGGCCGGGCCCCGGGCCGGCGACTACCCCACCGGCTCCTGGGGCGACGAGAGCCGCGACTACCACGTCTGCGTGCAGGTCCCGGCCGCCGTGATCGGCAGCGAGATGCTCGCCGCCCGGATCAGCCTGGTGCTGCCCCCGCAGGTCGGCAGCGGCACCCCCGAGGTGCTCAGCCAGGGCCTGGTCAAGGCGGTCTGGACCGACGACCTGGCCTCCTCCACCCGGATCAGCCCGCAGGTCGCCCACTACACCGGGCAGGCCGAGCTCGCCTCCTCCATCCAGGAGGGCCTGGAGGCCCACCGCGCCGGCGACGTCGACCGCGCCACTGCCAAGCTGGGCGCCGCCGTCCGGATCGCGCACGCGACCGGGAACGAAGGCACGTTCAAGCTGCTGCAGAAGGTGGTGGACGTGGTGGACCCGAAGGAGGGTACGGTTCGGTTCCGTAAGAACGTGAGCGAGGCCGACTCGATGACCCTCGAGACCCGGTCCACCAAGACGGTACGTGTGAAGAAGTGACCGCTGAAGACGTGACCGGGCCGGCACCCCGGCGCGGCGCCGCACCGAGCCGGCCCGAAACGAGGGGGACCTGATGCCGATCTGCCCGAGGGGCCACGAGTCGCAGGCCGAGGACTGGTGCGACTTCTGCGGCTTCCCGATGACCCCGCCGGCCCCGGCACCGGGCGCCCACGGGGGCTACCCGGGCGCGCCCGGCGCACCCGCCGGGCACCCGGAGCACGGCGGTGCGTCGTACGGCCCGCCGCCGGTTCCCCCGACCGCGCCGCCCGGGGCCGTGCCCCCGCCGCCGCCCGCTCCCTTCCCGCCCGCGGGCCCGACGCCCCCGCCGGGCGCCTACCCTCCCCCCGGCGCCTACCCGCCGCCCGGGGCCTACCCGCCCGCCGGCCACGCGGCGGCGCAGGGCCTCACCGAGGGCCTGACCGTCTGCCCGATCTGCCGCAGCCCGCAGACCGGCCGGTTCTGCGAGGAGTGCGGCTACGACTACGAGCTCTCCACGCCCTCGCACCGCCAGGCCCCGGCCGCCGGCGCGCCCGCGCCCGGCCCGGCCCAGCCGCCCCCGCTGAACATCCCGGCGGCGTACGGCGGCGCCCCGCAGCAGCCGCAGTCCCCGTACGGCCAGGCACCGCACGAGCAGGCGTCGCACGAGCAGGCCCCCGGCCGGCAGGCCGTCGCCCCGCCCGTCCCGCAGCAGTCGCAGGCCCCGGTGCAGCCGCACACCTACGGCCACCCGCCCGTCGGCGGGCAGCAGGGGACCGCGCCGGAGGCCGCGTTCCCCGAGGCCCCGGTCCGCGAGGACTCCGGCCCGGTGTACGCCCAGCCGGCCGGCCCCGGCCCGAACAACCGCGGCGGCGACTTCGGCACGTCCTTCCACCTCGCCCCGCCGCAGCCGCAGCACCCCCAGCACGAGGCCGCCCCGGCCGAGCCGGTACGGACCACCTGGATCGCCGTGGTCGCGGCCGACCGGGACTACTTCACCGACATGATGGCCCGCAGCGGCCCCGAGGCGGCCGGCCTGTTCTTCCCGCCGTACTGCCCCGAGCGCCGCATCCCGCTGACCGGCCGCGGCCAGCTGCGGATCGGCCGGCGCAGCCAGCACCGGGGCACCGTGCCGGAGATCGACCTGTCCGTTCCCCCGGAGGACCCGGGCGCCTCGCACCAGCACGCGCTGCTCGCCGAGCAGGCGGACGGCAGCTGGGTGCTGGTGGACCAGGACTCGACCAACGGCACCACCATGAACGGCGGCGCGGAGCCGGTCGCCCCGCACACCGCGGTGCCGCTGAACGACGGCGACCGGATCCACATCGGCGCCTGGACGACCATCACGGTGCACCGCGCCTGACACATCCCTGAGCGTGCGTCAGCGACAACTCCGGCCGGGCCGGGCGGAATTCAACATTTCGCCCGGCCCGGCCTTTCTTCCCGGTTCCTCAAAGGATCCCCAAATCCCGGTCCACGGCGTGCACAGGACGCCCCGGAACCCCTATTCTCAGGGCACATGACTGCAGCTATATCCGCCGACGGCATCCGTCAGCGGTACGGGGATGTGCAGGCCGTCGACGGGGTGTCCCTCACCGTCGAGGCCGGCGAGTTCTACGGGATCCTGGGCCCCAACGGCGCCGGGAAGACCACCACCATGGAGATCCTGGAAGGCGTCCGGAAACCGGACGAGGGCCGGGTCGAGCTGCTGGGGATGGCTCCCTGGCCGCGCAATCCGAAGCTGCTGCCGCGAATCGGCGTGCAGTTCCAAGCCTCCGCCTTCTTCCGGAAACTGACGGCCCGGGAGACCATCCGCACCTTCGCGTCGTTCTACGGGGTCGGCCCCAAGCGGGCCGACGCGATGCTGGAGCGGGTCGGTCTCGCCGACAAGTCCGAGGCCCTGACCGACCAGATGTCCGGCGGCCAGGCCCAGCGCCTGTCGATCGCCTGCGCGCTCGCCCACGACCCTGAGCTCGTCTTCCTGGACGAGCCCACCACCGGTCTGGACCCGCAGGCCCGGCGCAACCTCTGGGACCTCCTGCGCGACATCAACGCCGAGGGCCGCACGGTCGTGCTCACCACGCACTACCTGGACGAGGCCGAGGTGCTCTGCGACCGGGTCTCGATCATGGACCACGGGAAGATCCTGCACACCGGCGCCCCGGCGGCGCTGATCCGCGAGATCGACGACACCGTCCGGATCAGCGTGGCCTCCGGCCAGCTGCCGGTCGACCGGGCCCGCGAGCTGCTGACCGCGGGCGGCGCCGACATCGCCACCCTGGAGGACGACACCGTCTCGCTCTCCGTCTCCACCCGCCTTCCGGGCCCGGTGCTCAGCGTCCTGGCCGAGCAGAACGCGCTGCGCGGCCTCGAAGTGCGCGGCGCCACCCTGGAGGACGTCTTCCTCCAGCTGACCGGACGGGAGTTCCGCGCATGACCGCCACCACCCCCACCGAGCCGAAGGTCCCCGCCCAGCGGGGCGGTCCGGCCGGCGCCACCGGCGAGCGGGAGCGGGTCAGCGCGTTCTGGAGCCTGTCCCGCGCGATGCTGCTCGGCATGAAGCGCGACCGCACCGCGACCTTCTTCATCCTGCTCTTCCCGCTGGTGTTCCTGGTCTTCTTCGGCACCGTGACCAAGGGCGCCGGCAGCCCGCACGCCAAGGTGGCGCAGATCGGCGCGGTGAAGCTGTTCGACTCGATGCAGGGCGACGCCCGGTCCGGGCTGAACGAGGTCCTCACCATCACCAGGACCGATGACGAGGCGGCCACGCTGGAGAAGGTCCGCAAGGGCGACTTCGACGCGATGATCACGCAGGGCCCGGACGGCAAGGTCGAGCTGCGCTACAGCGCCGCCGACACGGTCCGCGCCGGCGCGCTCCAGGGCATCCTCAACTCGGTGGTCCAGAGCGCCAACCAGGCGGCCACCGGCCAGCCGCCGGCCTACGTGCTGGACGCCCAGCAGGTCGAGGACAAGTCGCTCAAGCCGATCCAGTTCCTCACCCCCGGCCTGCTCGGCTGGGCCGTCGCCACCGGCGCGGTGTTCGGCGCCGCGCTGACGCTGGTCAACTGGCGCAAGACCAAGGTGCTGCGCCGGCTGCGACTGGCCCCGATCAACGCGGGAACGGTGGTCAGCTCCCGGATCGTGGTCTCGTTGCTGACCGCGCTCCTGCAGAGCGCCGTCTTCCTGGTCGTCGCCACGAGCTTCTTCGGGCTCAAGCTCTCCGGCGACTGGTGGCTGATCATCCCGCTGGTGGCCTGCGCGACGCTCGCCTTCATGTCGATCGGCCTGCTGGCCGGCTCGGTCGCCAAGACCGAGGAGGCCGCCAACGGCATCTCCCAGGTCATCGTGCTGCCGATGTCCTTCCTGTCCGGCTCGTTCTTCCCGCTGGACGGCGCCCCGGGCTGGCTGCAGACCGTCTCCAAGGTCATGCCGCTGCACTACCTGGTCGAGTCCGCCCAGTCGGTGCTGACCCGCGGCGGCGGCGTCATGGACGCCCTGCCGACCATGGGCGGCCTGCTGCTCTTCGCGGCGGCGCTGACCGGGGTCGCCTGGAAGCTGTTCAAGTGGGAGGACGTCTGACGGTCCCGCACCGACGGTCGATCCCGACGGGGTCGTACGCCTCCGGACCCGCGCCCTTGGTCCTGGTGTACGACCCCGTCGGCGTCTGCGACCATGGTCGGGTGAGAGAGATCCGGCGGGGCACGTTGAGCGAGGAGACCTTCTTCGACCAGGTCGGCGGTGAGCCGACCTTCCGACGTCTGGCCCACCTGTTCTACGAGGGCATCGCCGAGGACGAACTGCTGCGGCCGATGTACCCCGAGGACGACCTCGGCCCGGCCGAGGAGCGCATGGCGCTGTTCCTGATGCAGTACTGGGGCGGCCCGCGCACCTACAGTGACCGGCGGGGCCACCCCCGGCTGCGGATGCGGCACGCGCCGTTCAAGGTCGACCGCGCGGCCCACGACGCCTGGCTGAAGCACATGCGGGCGGCCGTCGCGGGCCTGGAGCTGGAGGCCGACCACGAGCGGCAGTTGCTGGACTACCTGACGTACGCCGCCTCCTCGATGATCAACACCGAGGGCTGAGCGGAGCGGCGGCCCTCCCGGGCCGCACCGGCCCCGGATCCTGCCGTCCGCGGATCCTGCCCGCCCTGGATCCTGCCGTCCGCGGATCCTGCCGGCCCCGGCCGCGTCGGCCGATCGGGCGTGCTGCCGGACCGGACGTGCTACCCGACCGGGCTGAGCCCCAGCCCCGCGCCCGGCGCGGCCACGGTGCGCACCGCCACCGAGCCCGCCGGGGCGCTCAGCCGCAGCCAGCCCCCCGCCCGGTGCACGGAGAGCGGGGCACCGGGCTTCAGGAAGCCCATCACGTGCGCGGCGTGCACCGCCCGCAGCGGCAGCTCCGGCAGCACGGACACCGGCCGGGACCAGATCTCGTCGGCCAGCGCGTCCAGCACCGCACGGGTCCGGTGGTGCGCCGGCACGGCCTCGCTGCGCTCGCGGAACTCCCGCACCCCGGCCATGAGTTCCGGGTACACCTCGGCCGCCGGCGGGGCCCCGGCCGGGCGCCAGCCGGTGCGCGGCGGCAGCAGTCCGGCCCAGGCCGGGCCGGTCACCGGCGCGGGCAGCGCGACGGTGCCCTCCTCGTCGTCCACGCCGTCCAGCAGTCGGCCCGCCGAGACGGTCAGGTCCACCGCCTCGTCGAGGCCGCCCAGCCGCGCGGTCCGGATCGCCAGCGCGCCCGAACCGCCCAGCGGCAGCCGCCCGAAGACCGCCAGCACACCGTCCCCGCCGCCCGGCCCCACCGCCTGCAGGCGCACCGCGGCCGCCTTGTCGAAGCGCAGCAGGCGCAGCAGGAAGGCGGAGAGGTCGGCGGCCTCCCCGGCGTCGGTCAGGGCGAGGCGGGCGGTGACGGTCAACGCAGCTCAGCTCGAATCATCACGTGGCGGTCGGTCGGCGACGGTGGCAGCGGCGGTCAGACGGCGGCGGGCACGGCGGCGGCCTTCGCCGCGGCGGGCACCGCGGCGGTCCTCGCCTCGGCGGGCTCCTCCATGAAACGGCCGAGGAACTCCCGCTCCACGGGCGAGATCCGGCGCGGCCGGCCCTCGGCCAGGTCGTAGGGCACGACCACGGTGGACGCCCGGACGTACACGGTCTCGGTGCCGTCCTCCGCGACGTCCTTGACCTCGTACGAGACGGTCAGCGCGGCGCCACCGATCTTCGTCACCCAGGTCTCGACGGTGACCGGCTCCGGCCGGTGCACCAGCGGGCGCTTGTAGTCGATCTCGTGGCGCGCCACCACCGAACCGCCCGCGAACTCCCCGGCGCCGGCCGCGGCGGCCTGGGTGAACATGAAGTCGATCCGGGCCTCCTCCAGGTAACGCAGGAAGACCACGTTGTTGACGTGCCCGAAGGCGTCCATGTCGGACCAGCGCAGCGGGCAGGCGTAGATGTGGCGAGCCACGGGTGTTCTCCTCGGTTCCGGTCGCCCGCCGCCGCCGTCTCCTCGCGGACGACGGACGGTGGCGATGGGCCGCGGCCCGGCAGGCCGCCCCGGAGGGCAGTCTGCCGGGCCGTCGTGACAGCTGGGTGTCAGCCTCGGGTCAGCTTCTTGTACGTGGCCCGGTGCGGACGGGCGGCGTCGGCGCCGAGCCGCTCGATCTTGTTCTTCTCGTAGGACTCGAAGTTGCCCTCGAACCAGAACCACTTGCTCTCGCCCTCGTAGGCGAGGATGTGGGTGGCCACCCGGTCCAGGAACCAACGGTCGTGGGAGATGACCACGGCGCAGCCGGGGAACTCCAGCAGGGCGTTCTCCAGCGAGGAGAGCGTCTCGACGTCGAGGTCGTTGGTGGGCTCGTCGAGGAGCAGCAGGTTGCCGCCCTGCTTGAGGGTGAGCGCCAGGTTCAGGCGGTTGCGCTCACCGCCGGAGAGCACACCGGCCGGCTTCTGCTGGTCCGGGCCCTTGAAGCCGAAGGCCGACACGTAGGCGCGGGACGGCATCTCGACCTGGCCGACGTTGATCCAGTCCAGACCGTCGGAGACGACCTCCCAGAGGGTCTTCTTCGGGTCGATGTTGGAGCGGGACTGGTCGACGTAGCTGATCTTGACCGTCTCGCCGACCTTGACCGTGCCGCTGTCCGGGGTCTCCATGTCCTGGAGCATCTTGAACAGGGTGGTCTTGCCGGCGCCGTTCGGGCCGATGATGCCGACGATGCCGTTGCGCGGCAGGGTGAAGCTGAGGTCGTCGATCAGGACCTTCTCGCCGAAGGCCTTGTTGAGGTTCTCGACCTCGATGACGACGCTGCCCAGACGCGGGCCCGGCGGGATCTGGATCTCCTCGAAGTCCAGCTTCCGCATCTTGTCGGCCTCGGCCGCCATCTCCTCGTAGCGGGCCAGACGCGCCTTGGACTTCGCCTGGCGGCCCTTGGCGTTGGAGCGGACCCACTCCAGCTCTTCCTTGAGGCGCTTGGCGCGCTTCGCGTCCTTCTGCCCCTCGACCTTGAGACGCGACTGCTTGGTCTCCAGGTAGGTCGAGTAGTTGCCCTCGTACGGGTAGGCGCGGCCGCGGTCGAGCTCGAGGATCCACTCGGCGACGTTGTCCAGGAAGTACCGGTCGTGGGTGACGGCGACGACGGTGCCCTTGTACTTCTCCAGGTGCTGCTCCAGCCAGTTCACCGACTCGGCGTCCAGGTGGTTGGTGGGCTCGTCGAGCAGCAGCAGGTCGGGGGCCTCCAGCAGCAGCTTGCAGAGCGCGACGCGGCGCTTCTCGCCACCGGAGAGCTTGGTGACCGGCCAGTCGCCGGGCGGGCAGCCCAGGGCGTCCATGGCCTGCTCCAGCTGGGCGTCCAGGTCCCAGGCCTCGGCGTGGTCCAGGTCCTCCTGGAGCTTGCCCATCTCGTCCAGCAGCGCGTCCGAGTAGTCGGTCGCCATCAGCTCGGCGATCTCGTTGAAGCGGTTGAGCTTCCCCTTGATCTCCTTGACGCCGTCCTCGACGTTCTCCAGAACGGTCTTGGACTCGTCGAGCGGCGGCTCCTGGAGCAGCATGCCGACGGTGAAGCCGGGCGAGAGGAAGGCGTCGCCGTTGGAGGGCTGCTCCAGGCCGGCCATCATCTTCAGCACGGTGGACTTACCGGCGCCGTTGGGGCCCACGACGCCGATCTTCGCTCCGGGGAGGAAGCTGAGCGTCACGTCGTCAAGGATGACCTTGTCTCCGTGAGCCTTGCGCACCTTGCGCATCGTGTAGATGTATTCCGCCACGTGAGATCGCTCCGGCGTCGTCGGGAGTAATTCGGGTTTCAGCGTTCCATTGTGCCGCACCCGGCCGCGGGTCCCGAACCGCCGTGGTGCCCCTCCGGGGTATCCCCGGCCCCGCCGGCGCGTGCCGGGGCCCGCGCCGGCCGCCTCCCCCTCGAACGCCCGGGCCCGGTCCCGGGCGATCACGGAGGTCGGAGCCCGCGGAACGCGGAAACCCGGCCCCGTGAAACGCAGAGGCCCGGCCCCCCGCAGCGATTGCGGGGGGCCGGGCCGGGCTCTGCGTCAGGGCTTCAGAGGGTCAGCGCCCCCGGGGCCCGCAGAGCCGGGTCAGGCGGTGGTGCGACCGTGGCGGCCGCGGCGACGCAGGACGAAGACTGCGGCGCCACCGGCCACGACCAGGCCACCGGCGACGGCGGCGAGGATCGGGGTCGAGTCATTGGCACCGGTCTGGG
This sequence comes from Kitasatospora sp. NPDC048545, assembly GCF_040651155.1. NCBI lineage: Bacteria > Bacillati > Actinomycetota > Actinomycetes > Kitasatosporales > Streptomycetaceae > Kitasatospora > Kitasatospora sp. NPDC048545. Next base: position 28,533 of record NZ_JBEZIQ010000041.1, on the reverse strand, counting down.
CCAGGCCACCGGTGCCCGGGGCGGTGCTGGTCGGAGCCGGGGACGGGTGGCCGGCGCCGGTGCTCGGGGTGCCCGAGGGGGTGCCGGTCGGAGCCGGGGTGCCCGACGGGGTGCCGGTCGGCGTGCCGGTCGGGGTGCCCGTGCCGGTCTGGCAGTCCAGGACGCCCTCGAAGTCGCGGGTGTAGCCGTTCGGGCCGGAGACGGTGATCTTGTAACCGGTCTTCTCGGCGACCTTGACGAGCACGCTCTCGGTCTTGCCCGGCTGGACGGTCACCTGCTGCTTGCCGACCGTGACGGTACCGGCCTCGTCGCCACCGTTGGTGACGGAGACGCGCACGCCGTTGTTGGCGCACTCGACCTTGGCGGTGCTGTCGATCAGCGCGCCCTTGCCCTGCTTCCAGGTGGCTTTGGCCGCGTCCGCGACGTTCAGCTTGGTGGAGCCGGCCAGGATCATGGTCTGGCTGTGGTCCTCACGGGTGTAGCCCTTGCTGAGGAAGACACGGCCGCTGGGGACCACGGTGGAGGCGCTGGCGTTCACCGTGACCGAGCCGTCCGGGGTGCCGGCCGGCACGTCCAGGAACAGCTGGGTGTCCTTGGCGATCGGACCGGCGACCGAGCCGCCGACCGGCTTGTTGTCCTTGTCCAGCAGCTTGACCTTGTCGGCGGCGTCGCCGCTGACGGCCAGCTTCACCTCGGAGGCGCTGGAGTTGAGGGTGAACGGGCCGAGCTTGGCGCCGGACTTGCCGGAGACCGAGTCCGGGCTGAGGCTCAGCGAGGGCTTGGGCTCGGCGGCGATGCCCTTGTTGGCGGCGCCGGTCAGGTAGTCCCGGAGCTTCTTGGCTTCGGGGCTGCGCGGGGTGGCGTTCTTGTTGTCCGAGTACTTCCAGATCGCGGCCTGGGTGCCCGCGGCGGCGTCCTCGGGGGTCAGGCTGCCCGCACCGGCGGCCTTGGCGAGCGCCGTGAGGTCCTTGACCTGCGGGTACGAGTTCTCCAGGATCCAACGGATCTTGGCGGCGGCCTCGACCTTGTTCTTGTCGCCGAGGGAGCTGGAGGCCCAGTCGGACTCCTGGTACTGAATCTTCTTCCGGATGTCGACCGGGAAGCCGAAGTCGATGCAGTAGGTCTGCAGCTCGCCGTCGGCGGTCTTGAGGGTGAACAGGCCGCCGTCGACCGTGCCCTCACCGTCGACGTCGATCTTCTCGCCGAGCATCGTGGGCTGCACCACTGCGGTCACGCCCGAACCCGGGGTGTCCGCCGCGACTGCCGCACCGGCGACGAACAGGCCTCCGCCCAACGCCACGCTGGTCGTGAGCATGACAGTGGTTATCCGGGACAGACTCCGCCCCTGCCTCTTGAACATCTGGGATCCCTCCGGGCCGGGCCGCTCCGAAGGGCAGCCCGCCGACTTGCCGTGCCGCGCGTGCCCCCTGTGGCACTGCTGCGGGTATGAACCAGACGAATCCTATTGACCCCCAGAGGTCCCGAAACCCCCATGCGAAATCAGGACGATTCCGTATCTGGATCGTTATCAATCCCCCCAGATTCCACACAAGCTGACGGTCGACCAGAAAATCTCCGGCCACTTTCCGTTATCCGCCGGGATTGCCCGTGCGGGCACAACGACCTTCTCGATCAACATATTTGTCGACAGGGAAGGTCACCGACCCGTCAGTTCGGCGCATCCGGCCCGACACCTTCCCGATCCCCCTCGGACACCTCCTCCTGCCCACCCGTCACCGACCGCAGGCCCGGCGGCAACGCCCGCGGGCCGGACCCCGGAGCGACCCCCACCGTCACCGCCGGCGCCGCCGCGGCCGCCCTGCGCGCCTCCAGTGCGCTCACGATCCACTCCGGCACCACCTCGGCTCCGGGCTCCGCCCCGGCGTCCGCCCCGGCCGACCTCGCACCTACCGCCGGCTCCCCGCGCACCCCGGCCGCCCAACGGAACGCCGAGGTACCACGGGTGAGGTCGTGTCCGACCGATCGGGCGTCGATCTCCGCCCGGCTGCGCCTCGCCTCCCCGTCCACCCACTCCCGCACTCTCAGCCGACCACTCACCAGCACCGGATCACCCTTGGCCAGCGAGCCGATCAGGTTCACCGCCAGCGCCCGCCGGGCCGTCACCGTCACCCACTGCGTCCCACCGTCCACCCAGCACTGGCGCTGCCGGTCGTACCGCCGCTCGGTGCAGCCGATCCGGAAGGTGGCCGTCGGCACCCCGCCGGAGGTTTCCGCATAGCTCACCTCCGTCGCGACATTGCCGAGCACCGTCACATGCATCTCGTTCACAGCGCACTCTCCGTTCTCGCCGATGCACCGTACGGAATCGACCGGTGCATCCGGAGCGTGCACCTCGGGAGAAATTCGGGCCAGTGACTTCCTAAATCCTGTGGATAACTCGGCCCTGTGGAACAGTTGTCACTCGCAGGGGTGAATTTCAGCCTCCGGGGGGCGCTTCGCCCCCGTCTCTTCGCGGCCATGACAACAAACCCGCTGATCGACGCCGGGGGCCGACGCGCGCCGGAACGCCCGCCGACGACCGTCCGCGCACGTCATCCGACCGGTGCGGCCGCGATTACCGCCCCCCACCCTCGCCGCCGGCGGCACATTCTCCGTGTCGAATCCATAACGGGTGAGGAGGCAGCCCCGTAACGAGTGCACAACGTCCGGCGCCGAAGACTCCCAGACCGCTGCACTCACGGCGTTCACCTGCGATTATCGGACCGCTCCACCAAACCGACACACCAGCGACGGTGTCGTCACACCCGGCCGAGGAACTGGACACCCTTATCCTGTCCCCGACAGGGCGAGGGCCCACCGACCCCCACCCCCACCCCTCGGGCACGGGGCGGACAGCGCGCGCCCAGGCGCTAGCCGCCCGGTCCCGGCCACGGTCACGCCCACCGAGGGTGTCGCCCGTCCCGCCCCCATAGCTCAGCGGATAGAGCACCCGCCTTCTAAGCGGTAGGTCGCAGGTTCGAATCCTGCTGGGGGCACCACCCTGCAATTCCCGCAGGCCGCCACGCCATTCGCGACCATGCGTAGCCGGCCGGGTCCGCCCGGTAATGTCCGGCACCCACCGCGCATAACCCGTGACAATCCGTGTCATGCCCGCTGCGGAAACCCCCGGCCGCCATTGCCGCGCCGCTCCTGGAATCGCCCCGATGGCAATCGCCCGGCCCGGACAATCCCGCCAGGCTCCGCGAACGGCGGAAATCCCGGGCGAATCCCCCACCCGGGAGCATTCCGCCGGCCCGCCGACGACCGGTCAGCCCGCCAGCCCCGCCAGATGGGCGTCCAGCAGGGCGATCTGCCGCGACGGCGGGAACTCCTCCGGGGCGAACAGCGCCTGCACCACCAGCCCGAGCACGAAGGCCTGCGCCCCGGCGGCGACTTCGGCCGGATCGGCCCCCGCCGGGAGCTCCCCGAGCCGCTGGGCGTCCGCGACGAGCTCCGTGAGCGCCACCCGCGAGCGGGCGTAGCGGCCCCCGTGGGCGTCCGTCAGTTCCGGATCGGCCAGGGCGTGGTCCCAGGAGCCGACCCAGATCCGGTTGCCCGCCGCGGCGTCCTCGTCCAGCGGCAGCACGTCCAGCAGCGCCGCCCGCAGCCGGGGCAGTCCGGCGGGCGGCGGCGGGCTGCCGTCGGCGGGCGCGGTGCGCCGGGGCCGTTCGCCCGAGCGCCGGTCCAGCTCCTCCAGGGCGTGCCGCAGCAGTGCCCGCTTGTTCGGGAAGTAGTGCGTCAACAGTCCGGTGGAGGCACCCAGCTCGGCGGCCACCGCGCGCAGGGTCAGTCCCTCGAAGCCCCGGGCGGAAAGCACCCGCCACACCCCCTCGGACACGTCCGAGCGGCGGGCGTCATGGTCTCCACGGGCCGGTGTCATGGGGGCTATCGTACATACCAAACGTTTGTTATGAATGATTCCGACCAGCCGCGCACCACCCGTGAAAGGCCCGCCCGTGTTTGCCGTACCGCTCACCGACACCGCCGAACTGCGCCCGCTGGAGCCGTGGCAGGCCCCGGAGTTCCTGGCCCACATCGACCGGGCCCGCGCCCACACCGACCCGTGGATCCCGTGGGCCACCTTCTCCACCGACCCGGAATCGGCCCGCGCCACCCTGCAGCGCTACGCCGACGGCCAGGCCGCCGACCAGAAGCGGATCTTCGGCATCTGGCGGGACGGCACCCTGGTCGGCGGCGTGATGTTCGTCGGCTTCGACACCACGTCCGGCGTCTGCGAGATCGGCGCCTGGACCGAGCCGGCCGGCGAGGGCGGCGGGCTCATCACCGCCGCCGTCCGGAAGCTGCTCGACTACGCCTTCGTCACCCGCGGCCTGCACCGCGCCGAGTGGTGGTGCACCTCGGTCAACGCCCGCAGCCGCGCCGTCGCCGAGCGGGTCGGTATGAAGCGGGACGGCGTGCTGCGCGAGTGGTACCTGCACAACGGCGTCCGCCTCGACAAGGAGATCTGGGCGATCCTGGCCCACGAGTGGTCCGCCCGGGCCTGAGCCCCCGGCACCGCCCGGGCCTGGACCTGGCACACGGCGACGGCCCGGTGGACTTCCCCGCAGTCCACCGGGCCCCTCGTCGCTCCGAGCCCTGACGACCGCTCGGGCCGCCGCCGCCCCGCTCCCCGGCCGTTCAGGCCCTTCAGGCCCTTCAGGCCGCGAGCACCGGCCGCTCCCCTTCGGAGCGCTCGGTCTCCGACGCGCCGCCCGCGCTCCCGGCCGACCGCAGCCGCAGCGCCAGCAGCATGGCCACCGCCAGCAGCCCGCCGGCTGAAAGGAACACCACGTCCACCGCGTCCGTGAAACCGACCAGAGCGTGCTCACGGGCGGCGCCGGTGAGCGTGCGGAGCGCGCCGAGCGTCCGTCCGGGCTCGCCCGCCTGGTAGACCCGGGTCAGCACGGTGCCGAACAGCGTCGCGCCGAGCGCGCTGCCGAGGGTCTGGAAGAAGCGCACCCCGGTGGTCGCGACGCCGAGCTGGTGGGCGGGTGCGGCCCCCTGCACCAGCATGACCAGCTGGCCGATCAGCTGGCCCAGCCCGCAGCCCAGCAGGGCGAGTTCGGCCAGCACCACCCACAGCGGGGTGGTCGGCCCGGTGAGGCCGAGCAGTGCCAGGGCGAGCGCCGCGAGGCCGGCCCCGGCCACCAGGAAGGTCCGCGGCACGTGGCCGCGGGCGGTCAGCCTGCCGACCAGCAGGCCGACCGCGGTCATCCCGGCCGCCATCGGGATCAGGTAGAGGCTCGCCGCGGTCGGCTCGACGCCGCGGGCGATCTGCAGGTAGATCATCACGTAGACGATCGAGCCGGTCATGGCCACCCCGACCAGGCCCTGGATCGCGAAGCCCAGCCGCACCGCACGGATCCGGAACAGCGACAGCGGCAGCACCGGTTCCGCGGCGGTGGCCTGACGCCACAGGAAGAGCACGACGGCGGCCAGGGTCGCGGCGCCGAGCCCGAGGATCACCGGGGAGGTCCAGGCGTGGTCCTTGCCGCCCCACTCGGTGATCAGCAGCAGCCCGGTGGTGAAGGCCGCGGCGAGGGCCGCGCCGAGGAAGTCCAGGCTGCCCCGGCCGGCCGACGCCGGCAGCTTGAGCACCAGGGCGGCGCCGACCAGGACCAGCAGGCCGAGCGGCAGGTTGACGTAGAAGATCCAGCGCCAGCTGAGGTGATCGGTGAACAGCGCCCCGATCAGCGGGCCGACGGCCATGCCGAGGCCGGCGACGATGCCGCCCGCCGCCCCGCTCTTGCCGCCGCCCTCCTGCTCCGGGTCCCTGAGGTGGGCCATCACCACCATGGTGACGCTCATCAGTCCGCCGCCGCCGATGCCCTGGACGGCCCGGAAGGCGATCAGCTGCTCCATGCTCTGGGCGGCCCCGCAGAGCGCCGAGCCGAGCAGGAAGGCGCCGACCGAACCGAGCAGTACGCGCTTGGCTCCGTACAGGTCGCAGAGCTTGCCGTACAGCGGCAGCAGTGCGGTGGCGGCCAGGGCGAAGGCGCTGACCAGCCAGGGCAATCGGTCGACGCCGTGGACGGGGTCGAGCTCGCGGACGATCGGCACGCTGGCCGCCGACACGATGTTCATGTCGAGCACCGCCAGCACGATCGTGACCAGGCAGATCAGCATGCCCAGCCCGCGCCGGGCCGGTGTCATCAGGGTGGTCGGTGCCATCGTCAGGTCCCCCCAGGGTCGGTGGAGTTCGGTCCGGACCGGGTCGGCCCGGCGGAACGGCACCACCCTGACACCATTTTTGGACCGGGTCAATTCTTAAGCCCTGGACACATTTCATCCAGGCATATTGATAATCTTGGTCAATCCTTGATCCTGGTACAGTCACCCCATGGCATCCCCCTCCGGCTTCGAACGCGGCCTCGATCACGGCTTCGACCTCGACGCGCTCCCCCTGCGTGAGCGCAAGAAGATCCAGACCGGCATCCGGCTCTGGCGCACCGCCGTCACGCTGTTCGCCGAACGGGGCTTCGACCAGGTGTCAGTGGCCGAGATCGCAGCCGCCGCCGACGTGTCCAAGATGACCGTCTTCAACTACTTCCCCACCAAGGAAGACCTGGTCATGGGCCCGATGGAGCAGCACATCGACGAGCCGGCCCGGGTGGTGCGCGAACGCGCCCCGGGCAGCTCCGCAGTGCAGGCGCTGCGCGCGCACTACCTCGCCGCGCTGGCGGTGTTCGACCCCTCGACCGGCCTGTCCGACGACCGGGTCGTCCTCGACGTGGTCCGGGTGATCCACCAGACCCCGACCCTGCTCGTGCGCGCCACCGCTGGCTTCGACCGGAAGTCCCAGACCCTGCTGGCCGCCGAACTGCTCGCGCAGGACCCGGACCACGACGAGTTCACCGCCAAGGTCGCCGCCGCCCAACTGCTGGCGGCCCAGCTGACCCTGACCGCCGACAACCAGCGCCGGATGCTGACCGGCGAGCGCGCCGAGGACGCCCTGCCCGCCGCGCTCGACGCGGCCCACCGCGCCTTCGCCATGGTCGAACGGGGCCTCGGGGACTACGGCGCCGGCACCGCCTGAGAGAGTGGGCGCACCACGACCGACCGGAGGTGCGCATGGACCAGCCGCTGCTCACACGGGACCGCTCCGCCCTGCCCGCCCAGGCGGAGGGCCTCCACGCGTACGTCGGCGAGGACGGCGTCGCGGTGCTGGAGTTCGCCCGCCCGCACCGCCGCAACGCGGTGACGCTGGCGATCTGGGCGGCGCTGCCCGAGGCGCTGGAGCAGCTCGCGGCCCGCACGGACGTGCGCGCCCTGCTGCTGACCGGCGCCGGCAACACCTTCAGCGCGGGCGCGGACATCGGCGAACTCGCCGAGGTGTACGGCGACCCGAAGCGCGCGGACGCCTACCACGCGGTCAACGTCGCCGCCGAGGAGGCGCTGGCGGCGTTCCCGCACCCGACGATCGCGGTGGTGCACGGCGCCTGCGTGGGCGGCGGCTGCCAGCTGGCCGTCGCCTGCGACCTGCGGTTCGTCGCCGAGGACGCCCGGCTGGGCATCACCCCGGCCAAGCTCGGGGTGGTCTACCCGGCAGTGCCGACCCTGCGGCTGGCCCGGCTGGTCGGCCCCGCCCGCGCCAAGTACCTGCTGTTCTCCGGCGAGTTGGTGGCGGGCCGGGACGCCCTGCCGCTGGGCCTCGCGGAGCGCGTCCTGCCGGACGCCGAACTGGACGCCGCCGCGCTGGACTTCGCCCGCGTGCTGACCCAGCGTTCGCCGCAGACCATCGGCGCCGTGAAGGCCGCCCTGGCCGTCCCGCCCGAGCGGGCAGCCGAGGCACTGGCCCCCTGGGAGCGCCGTTCCCGCGAAGCCCCGGACGTCCACGAGGGCCTCGCCGCCTTCCTGGAGGGCCGCCCGGCGCTCTTCTGAGCAGCCCGTTCCCGGCAGCGGCCGTCCTGCCGGCCGGGGACCCGGGACCGCCGGCCCGGAGACGGGGCGGCACCCGTACGATCGTCCGGCCGGCGTCGAACCGCCACCCGACCGCTCCGCCCGGCCCTCCGCCCGGCCACACCACCCGACCACTTCTCCCGATTCCGGAGCGACACCCCGATGACGACCGAGGCCCCGACCACCCCCGGCCCCCGGACGATCTGGGCCCGCCGCATCACCGACGGCGTCGAGCCGAAGAACGTGATCATCGCCCTGCTCCCGCTGCTGGGCGGCCTGCGCTACGGCTGGCCGGGCATCGGCTGGGCGGCCTTCGCGGCCCTGTTCGCGGCCGTCATCCCCACCGTGTTCATCCGGCGCGGCGTCCGCAAGGGCACGGTGGAGGACCGTCACGTCGGCCACCGGCAACGCCGGCTGACCGTCCTTCCGCTCATCATGGGTTCGGTGCTGCTCAGCTTCGCGGTGATGATCCGGCTGGACGCCCCGGCCGACCTGACCGCCCTGGTGCTGGCGATGTTCGCCTCACTGATCCCGATCCTGGTGATCACCGCCTGGTGGAAGGTCTCGGTGCACACCGCGGTGACCGCCGGCGCGGTGGTCTGCCTGGCCGTCGCGCTCGGCCCGCTCTGGCTGCTGCTCTCCCCGCTGGTCCCGCTCGTCGGGTGGTCCCGGGTGGTGCTGCGGGACCACACCGTCGCCCAGACGGTCGTCGGCGCGGTGGTGGGCGCGCTCACCGCCGGGCTCGCCTTCTGGGCCGCCCGCTAGGAGTGTCCTGAAGATCGTGCTCCGGATGCCCGATTCACTCCGGATTGCCAGTAAATGTCAATCGGGTCGAACTGGTGCAAGCCTGGCGCGTTTCCAAAATCCTCATCGGACTCCCAGGTCCTGTCCGGCCGAAGGCCGTTCCGCCCCGGGCCCCCAAGGGTTCGGCGCGGAACGGCCGGTGCGCCGCCCAACGGAACGACCGGTGCGCCGCTCAGCGGATCGGCACCCCCGAGATCGCCCGGGCGATCACCAGCCGCTGGATCTCGCTGGTCCCCTCGAAGATCGAGTAGATCGCGCTGTCCCGGTGCATCCGCTCCACCGGGTACTCCCGGGTGAAGCCGTTGCCGCCGAGGATCTGCATCGCCTGCGCGGTGACGTACTTGGCCGTCTCGCCCGCGTACAGCTTGGACATCGAGCCCTCGGCCGCGGTGAACGGCTGGTTGGTGACCGCCATCCAGGACGCCCGCCACACCAGCAGCCGGGCCGCGTCGATCCGGGTCTTCATGTCGGCGAGCTGGAAGGCCACGCCCTGGTTGTCGATGATCGGACGGCCGAACTGCTCGCGCGTCTTCGCGTAGTCCAGCGCCACCTCGTACGCGGCCCGGGCGATGCCGATCGCCTGCGCGCCGACGGCGGGGCGGGAGGCCTCGAAGGTGGCCATCGCCGCGTTGCCCTTGCCGCCCGGGCGCTTGACGCCCTCGCGGGCCCGGGCCAGCCGCTCGTCCAGCTTCTCCTTGCCGCCGAGCAGGCAGCTGCCGGGCACCCGGACGCCGTCCAGCACCACCTCGGCGGTGTGCGAGGCCCGGATGCCGTGCTTCTTGAACTTCTGGCCCTGGGTCAGTCCGGGCGTGCCGGGCGGGACGACGAAGGAGGCCTGTCCCTTGGCGCCGAGCTCCGGGTCGACGGTGGCGACCACGACGTGGACGGCGGCGATCCCGCCGTTGGTGGCCCAGGTCTTGGTGCCATTGAGCACCCACTCGTCCTTGGCCTGGTCGTACACGGCCCGGGTGCGCAGCGCGGAGACGTCGGAGCCGGCGTCCGGCTCGGAGGAGCAGAACGCGGCCACCTTGAGGTCGTCGGGGGTGCCGAACATCTGCGGGGTCCAGGTGCCGATCTGTTCGTCGGTGCCGTTGGCGAGCACCGCGACGGCGGCCAGCGTGGTGCCGACGATGGACAGCCCGATGCCGGCGTCGCCCCAGAACAGCTCCTCCATGGCGATCGGGATGCCGACGCCGGAGGGGTCGAAGTACTGCTGGGCGTAGAAGTCGAGCGAGTAGATGCCCAGTTTGGCGGCCTCCTGGATGATCGGCCAGGGGGTCTCCTCGCGCTCGTCCCACTCGGCCGCGGCCGGGCGCATCACGTCGGCGGCGAAGCCGTGCAGCCAGTCGCGTACGGCGAGCTGGTCCGCGCCCGGGTCCAGCGAGAACGTGCTGCTCATGGGTGCTTGCCTCCGAAGACGTGTGCGGCCGACCGGGGTGTTACCTCGGGTAACATCGTCGGAGTCTGCTACTGATTGGTAACCGGTGTCAACGCCCGTGCCGGGTACCGACGCCGGGTCAGTCCCCCGACTCCGAGGAGCAGCGCATGTCCCGAGAGCCCCGCCGCGAGCAACTGCTCAACGCCGCCGACCGGGTCATCCAGCGCGAGGGACCGGGCGCCAGCATGAACGCCATCGCCGCCGAGGCCGGCATCACCAAGCCGATCCTCTACCGGCACTTCGGCGACCGGAACGGCCTGATCGGAGCACTCACCGAGCGCCACACCGGCGGCCTGCTCGCCGCCGTCCGGGCCGCCCTCGCCGAACCGCTGGAGCGCCGCGACCGGGTCGAGCACGTGCTGGACACCTACCTCGCCGGGATCGAGGCCCGCCCGCAGGTCTACCGGCTGCTCACCCACCCCGAGCCGGGCGACCCGAGCGGCGCCGGCAACGCGCTCGCCCCCGCCCTGCGGCAGATCGCCGAGGAGATCACCCGGGCCGTGCAGAACCAGGTCGACCTCGGCGCCGACCGCGACCTGCTCGCCGAGGCCTGGGGCCGCGGCATCACCGGCATGGTGCTGGCCGCCGGGGACTGGTGGCTGGAGACCAGGCCCTGCTCGCGGACCCGGATGGTGCAGGCCCTGGCCGACCTGCTCTGGGGGCGCCTGGCCGCCGCCGCGGACCTGCCGACCGCCGTCCTCCCGGCCGCGCCGGTCGAGCCCGCCGCGGACTGACCGCCCACCGGCCGAACTCCACTTCCGCGCACGACCCTTGTGCGCACGACCCTTGTGCGGCACACGACAGGCCGGGCATCATCGGGCCCCCGTCCCCCCGCCGTGCGAGGTCCCGATGCGCCTGCGCCGCACCGCCGTTGCCCTGCTGCTCGCCGCCACCGCCGTCCTCACCGCCGCCCCGGCCCAGGGCGCCCCGGCCCAGGCCCCCGGCGGCCACCGGGACCGCTTCCCCACCGGCACGGCCACCGCCCCGGACGGCCGCACCGCCCTCACCGACGCCCGGGGCCGCCGGCTCGGGCTGCGCGGCTTCAACCTCGACAAGTACGCCGAGGCCACCCCTGCCGACCTCGACGCCGTCGCCGCCCGGGGCTACACGCTCGTCCGACTGCCGGTCTCCTGGACCAGGTTGGAACCCCGGCGCGGCCGCCTCGAAGCTGCCGAGCTGAACCGCCTGCGGCAACTCCTCGACCGGGCCGACCGCCTCGGCCTGCTCGTCCTGGTCGACTTCCACCAGGACGTCTACGGGCCGAAGTTCGGCGGCGGCACCAACGGCATCCCGGTCTGGGCCACCCGGGACGACGGCCTGCCCTTCACCCCCGACCCGGACGACTGGTTCGCCGGCTACTTCCAGCCCGCCGTCCAGGCCGCCTTCCGCCACCTCTACGACGACCCCGACCTGCGCGCCTGGCAGGCCGACTTCTACACCCGGCTGGCCCGCGAACTGCGCGGCCACCGCTCGCTGTTGGGCTACGACCTGTTCAACGAGCCGTTCGGCCCGGTGGACGGCGACCCGAGCGACCCGGCCGTGCTGGCCGCCGCCTCCGCCGCCCTGGAGCGGGGCCGACTCGCCGACATGTACCGCCGGCTGATCTCCGCCGTGCGCCGGGCCGACGACCGCGCCTGGCTGTTCGTGGAGCCGACGGTCCTGGTCGGCCAGGGCGTGCCGACGCAGCTGCCCGGATTCACCGACCCGCGCCCCGGCGCGCCCCGGCTCGGCTACGCCCCGCACTTCTACGACACCGCGGTCGAGAACGGCGCCGACTGGGACCCGTCCGACGGCTTCGTCGAGCAGTACTCCGCCGCGATCACCGCCTACCCCGCCGCCCACCGCCTGCCGGTCCTGGTCGGCGAGTGGGGACCGCCGAACTCCCGCACGCCGGGCAACCGCGAGCTGGTCCGCCGGCAGGTCGCCGCGATGGACGGCTTCGCCGAGGGCTGGACGATGTGGTACTGGTGCCGGGGCACCGGCGGCTACTGCGCGCTCGACCCGGCCGGGCGGCCCGCCCCCGGCGACGAGCCCGCCTTCGGCCCGTTCCCGGCCGCCGTGGCCGGCAGCGGCGTCCGCACCGACGGCGGCACCGTCCGCTGGAGCTCCGACGGCACCGGGCAGGACAGCGAACTCGTCCTGCCGCCGGACGCGTTCCCGCACGGCGCGGGCGTCGCGGTCTCCCCCGCCGGTGCCCGCGTCGAGGTCGAGCAGCCCGCGGCCGGGCGTGCGGGAACCGTACGGATCCGGCTCCCGCACACCCGCCCGGGCACCCCCGTGGAGGTCACCCTCACGGCGCGCTGACACCCCGCCGCGGCGGCCCCGGGTGGTGACCGGCGGCTACAGCAGCCCGCGGCGGGCCAGCAGCGGCCCGGTCTCCGGCGCCCGGCCGACCACCGCGCGGAAGGACTCCAGCGGGTCCCGGGCGAATCCGCGGGCCAGCAGCTCGCGCCGGAACAGCTCGCCGCTCTCCCGCACCGACCGCCCGTTGCCCTCGAACCACTGCACGGTGTCGGCGTCCAGCACCTCCGACCAGATGTAGGCGTAGTACGCCGCGCTGTAGCCGCTGGCGAACACGTGCTGGAAGTACGTCGTGCGGTAGCGCGGCGGCACCGCGTCCACCGCGACGCCGGCCGCCGCGAGCGCCCGTGCCTCGAACTCCTCGGCGTCCGCGATCTCCTCGCCCTGCGGCACGGTGTGCCAGGCCCAGTCCAGCAGCGTGGCTGCCAGGTACTCCACCGTCCGGAAGCCCTGCCCGAAGCCCTCGGCCGCCGTCATCCGCTCGACCAGCTCGGTCGCCAGCGGCTCCCCGGTCTCGTGGTGGCGGGCGTAGTTGGCCAGCACCTCCGGCCGGACCATCCACATCTCGTTGACCTGTGACGGGAACTCCACGAAGTCCCGCGGCACCGCGGTGCCGGAGAACAGCGGGTACCGCACGTCCGAGAACAGGCCGTGCAGCGCGTGCCCGAACTCGTGGAACAGCGTGCGCACCTCGTCCCAGGACATCAGCACCGGCTCGCCGGGCGCCGGGCGCGGGATGTTGAGGTTGTTCAGCACCACCGGCCGCTGCCCGGTCAGCCCGGACTGGACGACCAGCGAGTCCATCCAGGCGCCGCCGCGCTTGGACGCCCGGGCGTGGAAGTCACCGATGAACAGGCCCAGTCGGGTGCCGTCCTCCTCGAACACCTCGAAGACCCGCGCGTCCGGGTGGTGGGCCGTCAGGTCCGGCCGCTCGGTGAAGCTCAGTCCGTACGCCAGGTTCGCCGCGAAGAAGACGCCGTCGCGCAGCACCCGCTCCAGCTCGAAGTACGGGCGCAGCGCCGCCGCGTCCACCTGGAAGGAGCGCTGCCGGACCTTCTCCGAGTAGTACGCCCAGTCGTGCGCGGCGATCTCCTCGATCCCGTCCACGGCGGCCGCACCGGCCAGCTCGGCCGCCTCCCGGCGGGCGTTGGCCACGGCCGGCCCGACCAGGCGGGCCAGCAGGGCGGAGACCGCCCCGACCGTGCCGGCCGTCTCGTCCGCCACCACGTACGCGGCGTGGCTGGCGTGCCCCAGCAGCGCCGCCCGCTCGGCCCGCAGCCCGGCCATCCTGATCGCGATCGGCCCGTTGTCCCCGCTCCCGCGGCCGAGCGAGGCGGCGAGCAGCCGCTCGCGCACCGAGCGGTCGGTGAGCTGCGCCAGCTCGGGCTGGGTGGAGGTGTTCTGCAGGCTCAGCACGTACTTGCCCTCGTGACCGAGCACCCGGGCGTTCTCCGCCGCACCGGCGATCGCTCCCTCGGACAGGCCGGCCAGTTCCTCGGCGGAGTCCAGGACGAGCGCGGCGGCGCGGGTCGCGGCGTTCACGTTCTGCTGGAACGTCGTTCCCAGGGCGGCGAGTTCGGCGTTCAGCCCGCGCAGCCGGTCCTGCTCGGCCTCGCCCAGCCGGGCGCCGGAGCGCACGAAGCTCGTGTACCGGCGCTCCAGCAGCCGCAGCGACTCCGGGTCCAGGCCGAGCTCGTCGCGGGTCCCGTACAACGCCTCGATCCGGGCGAACAGCGCGCGGTCCAGGTGGATCGCGTCGTGGTGGGCCGCGAGCAGCGGGCTGACCTTGGCGTCCACCTCGTCCAGCAGGTCGGTGGTGTCGGAGGACGACTGGTTGCGGAACACCGCGTCCACCCGGTGCAGCAGGTCCCCGGAACGCTCCAGGGCCACCAGGGTGTTCTCGAAGGTCGGCGGGTTCCGGTCGGCGGTGATCGCCGCGATCTCGGCCAGCTGCTCGGCCGTCCCGCGCTCGTAGGCGGGCAGGTAGTGCTCCTCCCGGATCTCCGCGAAGGGGGGCAGCTCGTAGTCCAGCGTGCTGGGCCGGAAAAACGGGTTCTCGGTCATTTCGCCGACCATACGCGGTGTCACCCACCCTGCCTATGCGGCCCTCACCCGTTGTCGTACCCACGCGTTAACGTCAGCGCAGGACACCCGTAAGCCCGCACATCCGTGCCCGTACCCGCACGCCCCGCCGCGCGCCGGAGAGGAGCAGCCCCCGTGGCACCCAGGACGGCCCTCGCGCCCGACCCGCACGGCCCCGGCGGCCGACTCCAGCCGCTGGACGACGCGGGCGCCCCGCTCGGCCCGCCCGAAACCGTCCCCGACCTCGCCGCCGCGGTCGCCGCCCGCGAGGCCGCCGGGAGCGGCGCTCCGCCCGCGCCGCGCTGGGTCTGGGCCACCACCGACTCCGCGTACGCCCCGCTGCTGGCGCGCCTGCCCGACCGGCTCGCCCGCTGCCACGACCTGCGGCTGGTCGAGGCGCTGCTGCTCGCGCACGAGGGCCGGTTCGGCGCCCCGCGCTCGCTCGGCGCCGCCTGGGCCCGGCTGCGGGGCCTGCCCGTCCCGGCGGACCTGCCCGAGCCCGGCCCGGCCGACGCCGACAACGGCCAGGACACCCTGTTCGCCCCCGACCGGCTGCAACTGCCCCCCGGCGCCGACCCGCTGGAGGCCGTGGTCGCCGTCCACGCCGAACAGCAGCGGCGGATCGCCGCGATCGCCGACCCGGCCGCCCGGCAGCGGTTCCGGCTGCTGGTCGCCGCCGAGTCGGCCGGCGCCCTGGTGGCCGCCGAGATCGCGCAGGACGGCCTGCCCTGGCGCGCCGACGTCCACGACCGGCTGCTCACCGAACTGCTCGGCCCCCGCCCCGCCGTCCCCGGCACCCAGCCCCGGTTGCTCGCCGACCTCTCCGTCGAACTCCAGCAGGCCCTCGGCGCGAAGCCGTTCAACCCGGACTCGCACACCCAGGTGCTGCGCGCCTTCGCCGACGCCGGGATCCAGCTGGGCTCCACCCGCTCCTGGGAGCTCAAGGGCGTCGACCACCCGGCCGCCGAACTGCTCATCCGCTACAAGGAGCTCGCCCGGATCCACGTCGCGCACGGCTGGGCCTGGCAGGACGCCTGGGCCCGCGGCGGCCGCTTCCGGCCCGAGTACGTCGTCGGCGGCGTGGTCTCCGGCCGCTGGGCCAGCCGCGGCGGCGGCGCCCTGCAGATCCCGCGCATCCTGCGCCGGGCCGTGGTCGCCGACCCGGGCTGGCTGCTGGTGGTCGCCGACGCCGCCCAGCTGGAGCCCCGGGTGCTCGCCGCGCTCTCCCGGGACGCCGGGCTGGCCCGCACCGCGGCCGGCGGGGACCTCTACGAGGCGCTCGCCGCGACCGCCTTCCACGGCGACCGGGAGAAGGCGAAGCTCGGCCTCCTCGGCGCCATGTACGGGCAGACCAGCGGCGACATCGGCCCGCTGCTGAACACTCTGCGCCGCCGCTACCCGGCCGCGATGGGCTACGTCGAGGCCGCCGCCCGCACCGGCGAGGACGGCGGCGTGGTCGCCTCCCGGCTCGGCCGGGTCTGCCCGCCCGCCACCGCCGACTTCCTCGACCTCACCGAGGCCGACGCGGCGGGCGAGGCCGGCGGCCGCACGGCCCGCGCCCGCGGCCGCTTCACCCGCAACTTCGTCATCCAGGCCAGCGCCGCCGACTGGGCCCTCGCCCTGCTGGCAGCCCTGCGCCGGCGGCTGGCCGAACTGCCGTCGGCCGGCCCGGCGGACCGCCCGCACCTGGTGTTCTTCCAGCACGACGAGGTGATCGTGCACACCCCGGCGAACCTCGCCGACGAGGTGGCCGCCGCCGTCACGGAGGCCGCCGACGAGGCCCGCCGGCTGGTGTTCGGCGACACCCCGGTCCGGTTCCCGCTCACCACGGCGGTGGTGGACTGCTACGCCGACGCCAAGTGAGTCCTACAGCTTCCGGAATCCCCGCGCGTCCTCGGCCGCCGCGACCACCTCGGCCAGCCCAGCCCCGGTCGAGGCGGTGACGGCGGCGGCCACCGCGCCCTCCACGAACGGCGCGTCCGCCAGCCGCACGCCCGGCCGCGGCTCGTCATCCAGCACGGTGACGGCGGTGAGCACCGAGCTGCCGAGGTCCGGCAGCACGACCACGCCCGCCCCGCCGTCCGCCCGCGCGATCGCCCCGGCGATCAGCTCGTAGCTGGTGCCGAGCCCGCCGTCCTCCGTCCCGCCGGCCACCACCACCCGCACGCCGTCCGGGGCGAGTTCGCCGAGCAGTTCGCGCAGCCCCTCCGCGAGCCGGGCGCTGTGCGAGACCAGGACGATGCCCACGTTTCCGCTCATGCCGACGACCCTACGGCGCGGTCCCACTGCTCCGGGAGAGTGACCGGAATCGCGCGTGTCGCACCCCGTGCCCGCCGCCCCCGTCTGGCGTAGCGTCGGTCCGGGGCCCCGCCCCGCACGACGGGCCCACCGGCGTCCGCGGCCGCAGCGTCCCCACCGAGGTCACCGAGGTCACCAAGGGAGCGAAGAGCGTTGAAGAAGCTGATCAACACCCCGGAGGGCGTCCTGGAGGACGCGCTGGCCGGAGTCGCCGCCGCCCACCCGGAGCTGACGGTGGACATCCCCAACCGGGTGATCTCCCGGGCCGCCCGCCCGGCCGGGCCCAAGGTCGTGCTGATCTCCGGCGGCGGCTCCGGCCACGAGCCGCTGCACGGCGGCTTCGTCGGCCCCGGCATGCTCGACGCCGCCTGCCCCGGCGAGGTGTTCACCTCGCCCGTCCCGGACCAGATGCTGGCCGCCGCCAAGGCCGTGGAGAACGGCGCCGGCGTCGTCTTCGTCGTGAAGAACTACACCGAGTAAATCAGACCACTACACCAACGAACAGCCCAGAGCAGCATGAAGCCCCGCCCATGCGCCGGGGGGTACGCACGGACGGGGCCTGTCGCGCTGTTCCTTATGTGGGCGGGTCGCTGGACTCCACCGTCACGTGATGCGTCACGGTCCGCAGAAACCTCGCGTGGCCCGTCTCACGGCAGTGCTCTGCGATGTCGACCGCCAACTCGTCCAACAACGCCGGGTCGCCGCTGTCCCACGCGCACACGCCGGATCCGTCGCGACATTCGGCATAGGCGATCACGTCGAACGAGTCGTCGTGCTGGAGCTTGGCCAGCGCGGGGGCGCATCCGCTGTGCGTGGGCAGTTTGTGGTCGGGGCCGGACGGCATTACTGGCTCCAGTTCTGTCGGCGGGTGGAGGGGTGGCGGGAGCGGGCGTCGGCCTTGCGGGACTGCTCCCTCAGACGGGCCATGGTCGGCGACTCGGGGACGGGTTCCAGCGCGGACACGACCGGCTCCGGCTCCTGGTCGTCGTCCGGCTCCGCCAGACACTCACCCGACGCGAGATGGCGAGCGAGGTTCAGCTCCACGCTGCGCGCGATGGTCGGGAAGACATCGGCCGGGTACTGCTCCGCCGCCGACATCATCCACGCGCAGGACGGGCATCCGTTGCCGTCGTCCGGGTTCTCACCGCGTGGGGTCGCAATCGCGACGTTCAACGGGCGCACCCCCGTTCGGGCTGTGCGCGCAGGTGAGTTCGTGGTCCAGGCGGCGAAGTTCGATCTCCCGCAACACCGACTGATCCGGAAGTTGGGGCGACTCCGCGAACGCGCGGTCGATCTTGTCGAAAGCCTCGCATACAAGGCACTTCGGGAGGGTGTCAGGCTGCGCCATCGGCCACCCTCTCCCGCTCCGGCGCGTTCCCAAGCGGTTCGATCTCGCTGGGGTAGGTCTCCCACTCCACCCCGCCACCCGGGGGCCGGAGGTAGACCCTGCCCGCCACCGTGCCCATGTAGACACCCTCAGCGCCCTTGTGGGCCAAGTCCCGGACAACCTCCCCCACCCTGGGCTGATACAGCGTCCTGGGGGGCTTTCTGCTCGTCGCCACCGCCGCTCCTCTCCGCGCTCGGTTCGTAACTAGGATCGGCAGCGCTGGGACTGACGGCCAGTGCTCCAACCCGTAGTAGATCGGCAGGTAAAAATCTCCGATGCCCACGTTGACACCAGAACCCGACTCCACGTCATCGCCGGTGGCACGTTTCGGCGCAGAACTCCGCAGGTTACGGCGGGCGCGTGGCTGGACACAGGAGAAGCTAGGCGGACTCCTGGGCTACTCAGACACATGGATCTCTCTGATCGAAAGAGGGAAGGAGACACCAACTTCCAAGTTGGCACTAAAAGCCGATGAAGTGTTCGAGACCGGCGGGGTATTCGTTGAGCTGCTCCGACGCATCACCGGCGCCGCCCTACTGGAAGGGTTCGAGGAGTTCGCCGACTGTGAAGCCCGCTGCCGGAAGCTCCAGTCCTTCCAGACTGGCGTGATCCCAGGACTCTTCCAGACCCCCGAGTACGCGGCAGCCCTCGCAGCCGCAGCAGTTCGACGCGGCAGCATCACCCAGGACCAAGCGGACGAGCGTGTTGCCTTCCTAGTCGCCCGGCAGCACCGGGTACTGGAGCGGCCGAACCCGCCGATCATCCACACAGTCATGGACGAAAGCTGCGTGACGCGACTCGTCGGCGGCCCTCTCGTGATGGCGCGGCAACTGGACCACGTGAGCACGCTCGCTGAGCGCCCGAACATCACCGTGCAAGTCGCACCGCTGAGCCTGGGCGAGATGGTGCCCTTCATCTTCCCCGTCGTGCTGCTGACGCTCCCAGACCGGTCCATGGTCGGCTACAGCGAGGCCCACGCCCGTGGGCACCTGGAACGGAACTCAACCACCTGCGCGGCATGGGCGAGAGACTACGATCAGCTACAGGTGGAGTCACCATCGACCGTGGCTTCGCTCGCCAGGATCAGCACTGTCCGAAAGGGACTTCAATGAGCATCGACCTTACCAACGCCGGTTGGGTGAAGTCGTCTTACAGCCAGAGCGGCGGGGAGTGCGTCGAGTGGGCACCGAGTGAAATTGGGCGTCTGGGCGCTGTCCCCGTCCGTGACTCCAAGGACCCCTACGGCCCGGCCCTGACCTTCTCTGCCGACGCGTTCGCCGCCTTCGTGGCGGGCGTGAAGGCTGGCGAGTTCGGGAACGTGTGAGCCCCCGGGCATCCGCCCCCGCAGGAACACAGGAGCCCCCCGCGCCACCCACGCCCCTCAGCAGGGCAGAGGAACAGTACGGGGGGCTTCCCGCTGCGCCTCGGCATACGCCCCAGTAGCGGCATACCCCCCGCCCTCCAATTCGCGGCGGCGTGCGCGAGCATGGGGGCCGGGTCCGGGAGTGCCCAGCACCCAGAGATTGACCCACCCCCCGGTACCCCCATACGTCCGCGCTGGGAGTCACACCAGCCACCGAAACGGGGTCGCCAACCTGCGGCCGTGTGCGCAGCACTGGGGGCCGGGTCCCCAACGCCGATGCGCCTAGAGATTGACCTACCCCCCCGGTACCCCCATACGTCCGCACGGGGAGTCACACCTCCCGCACAACCGGTAAGAACGCGCTAACCGTGCCTAGCGGCGTCTTTGGGAGTCCTTTCTCCAAGCCTCCCGGTGCGGACTCCACTGCGAGAGTGGCTAGTTGATCGCTTGGGGGCATGAAAACGGCATCACACCCAGGGTGCGTCTTTCGAGCTGGGACCGGGATCGCCGAGCGACACGGCGCCGAACTTCCGCAGCGGCTACACCCCAGCCTCATGAGCTGTCGACGGCGCCACCGGGCTACCGTCACACCGACCCCGCGCAAACGCCCCGATCAGCCATACGAGAGTTTTCCCTCCCTGCCGGTCGCCAGTGGAACGGGCGGGGAGTGCCCCCCTGGGGTCGAGCCGCGTGACAGACGGTCACCGCCGCTGGCCGTCTAACAAACGATGGTTATTGAGACACTTGCCGACAGCGCCGATTCGGGGCCGATCCGGTGTTCAAAACCCGTCTCAGAACCATCTCTCAGGGCTTGGTGTTTTGAGACGGGTTATGAGACCATTGAGACATGACGAAGAGCACCGGCCACATGATCGGCTACGCCCGGGTCTCCACCGATGACCAGGAAGCACAGCTCCAGCACGACGCCCTGACCGAAGCCGGCTGCTCCCGGATCTTCACCGACAAGGCCAGCGGCAAGAACACCGACCGACCCGAGCTTGCCGCCGTGCTGGACTACCTTCGCCCCGGCGACACCCTGTGCGTGTGGAAGCTTGACCGCTTCGCCCGGTCGCTCATCGATCTCGTGACCATGGTGGACGCGCTGTCGGCGCGCGGCATCGGCTTCAAGGTCCTTACCGGCGCACTGGCGAGCATCGACCCGAACACGCCGGACGGGCGCCTCATGCTCCAAGTCGTCGGCGCCATGGCCGAGTTCGAGCGTTCGTTGATCAAGGACCGGACCCGCGCCGGACTGGAAGCCGCCAAGGCTCAGGGACGCGTCGGCGGACGGCCTACCGTCATCAGCGACGACAAGCTGACCATAGCCCGCGCACGGCGCGCCAAGGGGGAGAGCGTCACCAGCATCGCCAAGGCGCTCGGGATCAGCAGGGCGACCCTGTACCGGCACCTGGATGCCGAGTAGAGCGCAGCAAGCCACAGAGGACCACCTACAAGATCTGGTAGGTGGTCCTCTGCCATTCAGGGGCTCACAGACGCTCAGACGGCCGCCTGTGGCCTCCCAGGGGCCGTCAGCGCGACACCCCGCCAACCCTCGTAGCCGGACAGCTTCCGGCGGGCACCAAACCGCCTGTCCATCGCAGCGAACAGCAGACGCTTACCCGTCTTAATGCCCAGCGACCGAGCAAGGGCAGGCTCAGCCAGGCTGAACGCCTCCCACACGGCGGAAGTGCGCACATGCTCGTTCCGGGGCGCAGTACCCAGCGCTGCGACCCACTCGGCCGGGTCCTTCATCACAGCGCGAAAAGCGTCGAACTGCGAAGCCTGCGAAAGGAGTTGATTCGCACGGCCAACCGAGGCAGACCGTATCTCCTCCGCAACGTCGCGGGCGCGCTGGGCAGTCGCGTAATCAACAGTGATGCGCGCCCGAGCATCCTCGATGTCCAGCAGTCGGCGAACCTCGCCTATCTCCGTGGTCAGGCGGGTCTCTTCCTCTTCCGTCCGGGCATCCGGCATCGCCTCATAAAGCCCGGAAAGCCGATCGCGCAGCTTCGTCCGCCGGGCGGCAGAGCTACTAGCCGCATCCATCTCGACCGCCACGGCAAGCAGCCACTCACCCATGCCTCGGCGGATCAGAGGCAGGTCGCGGTACTCGCCGCCCTGAGTCACCCACCGGCCCCCGTCCCACACGAACGGCACCACTGGCACACCCGGGAGCGAGGCCACAGCGGCGGCAGCCTCCCAGACCCGGAGCGCGAGCGCGTCATCCACGTACTTTCCCAACTGGACTCCTTGAAAATGTTCACGTCATTCCACCCCGCTGTCTTTCCAGAGGTGAGCCAGAAGTGAACCATCAAGGACTGACAGCACTATCCTAGTGACTCACTGGAGACAAGAAGCAGCAGGCCAGAAGCACTATAGGTGAATAGAGAGGGCCAAATAAAAAATTACCCTGCTGTAAAACCGAAACGGGCTTCGGCATCGTCATTCGTCATCACGGGAGCGCGGCACCATGCCACCCCTCGCAATCGAGCCGATACCGAGGGTCACCAGTGATGTAGGTATGCAGGTTCCCGGGCTGTTCCGGGTTTCCCTATAGGTTTCTATATGCATTGCTGGAAACAGGGTTGAACCTACATACCTACATCGCTGAGGGCTGTTCGCCGGGAAGTCGAGTGCATGGGTGCTGTGCGGCCCGCGCAATGCTCAACCAGAAGCCCTGTGCGGCCCGTCTGCGGGCATGAAGAAGCCCCGCCGGACCACGGGGGCCAGACGGGGACTGAGCGGGCCTACAGGGGTGCCTACACGCCGTCAGGCCAGCCCAGCGTTTCAAGGTGGGCGAGTCGAGCCCGGTCCGCAGTGGCTATGTTCCGCCGACGATTCGCCGAGTTGACGACCACGCGCAAGTCCATGTCACGAAGCAACCCTCCCCGGGCCTCTGGCGTGAGGCGTTCCCAGTACTCAGCGACCGTGCATCCCATCGGGCGCTCCTCCCAGTGGGGTTCGGTCACCGGCTGGTCCCGCAGCGCCTTCCGCCGGGCGACCAGCGCCGCCATACGCTCCCGGTAGTCGTCTTCGTCGTCATCGAACAGACCCGCGTCACGGTCGTCACGAAGGTTCGAGATGGAGCGCTCCACGGCCGCCAGTTCCTCGGACACGTCGTTGCCGGGGACGAAGACGGGTTCCTTGGCTTGCCACTTCCCGGCCACGCGAAGGAACTCATCCGCCGCGAACTCGGAGAGCTTGTGTTCAGCTATAAGAACTCCCTTGCAGGGATCGGCCTTTGTCCCAATGCAGCGCAACACCGGGCGCGTGTCGTACCCGGCTTCGGCGTTCTTCTTCCCCGCCCTGGCGTTCTGCGTGAGCGGCCGTTCGCACTCTCCGCATATGGCCACACCGAACAGCCAGTGCCGCCGTGCTGGTGCTGTCCGTTCGAAGCTGCGCGACCGCAGGGCCGCCCGCGCCGTACTCAGCACGTCCCGATCACAAACCGGCTCCCAGAACACCCGCTCCGCGCCGTTCTCGTCCCGCATCACGTGCCCCCGGTCATCCAGCCGGTGACCCAACAGGGAGGGGTGCGAAACGATGTGCTTGATGGTCTGGAACGACCACGCTGACGGCTTGGGGTCCGGCTTGAGCGACGTACGGACACGCGGCGTGGTCACGCCCTTGCGCTGCAACTCGGCGGCTATGCGGGTACCCGGAGTACCGGAGATCAGCCGAGCAAGGATGTCCCGGATGACTTCCACCGCTTCGGGGTCACGCTCCAGCACCTTGCCCTTGCCGTCCGGCGCGGGAACGATCGTCAGCCCGTACGGCGCGCGGCCGGAGATGTGTCGATCCGTCGTCTTGAGGTGTGCCTTGCTGCTCAGGATGCGCTCACGAATCATCGTGCGTTCCAACTCAGCGAATACCGCGATGAGTTGGACCATGGCACGGCCCATCGGAGACGTGGTGTCCAGCGGCTCAGTGGCCGAGATGAGACCGATGCTGGCAGCGTCACAGCGGTGCATGAGGTCAGCGAACGCCAGGAAGGACCGGGACAGCCGATCGAGCTTCCACGACAGGATGGCGTCAGCCTCGCCGAGTCGGGCCAGCATGGCGGACATGCCGGGCCGCTCCTCCGGGTCCGTCGCCCCGCTCACGCCCTCATCCACGTACTCACCAACGATGGTCCAGCCTCGCTGTTCGGCGAGACGGCGGCATGCCTCAAGCTGTCGCTCAATGGAGGTGGAGTTGTCGGCCGCCCGGGACAGCCGGGCGTATATGAGAACGCGCATGCTCTGCACGGTATCTCCCCTGGTCAGGGCCCCCTCTCCGACCCCACCAGTTGGTGTAGTCGCGCGAAGACCTCGACCGGCGACGTGATGAACTTCGAGCTCGCCGCCGAACTCGCCGCCGAGGAGGGCCTGGAGGTCCGCACGGTCCTGGTCAACGACGACGTCGCGGTCGAGGACTCCACCTGGACGGCTGGGCGGCGGGGCACCGGTGCGACCGTCCTGGTCGAGAAGACCGCCGGCGCGCTGGCCGAGCGCGGCGCCCCGCTGGACGAGGTGGCCGCCCTCGGCGAGCGGGTCAACGCCGCCTCCCGCTCCTTCGCGATCGCGCTCACCGCCGCCACCGTCCCGGCCGCCGGCAAGCCGGGCTTCGACCTGCCCGAGGACGAGATCGAGGTCGGCGTCGGCATCCACGGCGAGCCCGGCCGCCGGCGCGAGAAGCTCCGCCCGGCCCGCGAGCTGGCCGCGGAGGTGGTCGAGACCATCCTGACCGACCACCACCTGACCGCGGGCGACGAGGTGATCGCCCTGCTCAACGGCCTGGGTGCCACCCCGCTGCTGGAGCTGTACGTGGTCTACGGCGAGGTCGCCGCCCGGCTCGCCGAGCACGGCATCACGGTGGCCCGCAGCCTGGTCGGCAACTACGTCACCAGCCTCGACATGGCGGGCTTCTCGCTCACCCTCACCAAGGCCGACGCCGAACTGCTGGACCTCTGGGACGCCCCGGTCGACACCCCCGCCCTCAAGCGGGCCTGAGGAGGATTCGCGATGGACCCCGACACCCCGCCGTCCGGCCCCGCGCCGGCCGACACCGCAGCGTCCGGCCTCACGCCGGCCGACACCGCGGCGTTCGACACCCGGCTGGCCGAGGCCTGGATCGGCGCGATCGCCGCAGCCGTCGAGAACGAGCAGTCCCGGCTCACCGAGCTGGACTCCGCGATCGGCGACGGCGACCACGGCAGCAACCTCCAGCGCGGCTTCACGGCCGTCCTCACCGCGCTCGACGGCCTCCGGCCCGCCGACCCCGGTGCCGTCCTCACCAGGACCGGCACGACGCTGATCTCCAAGGTCGGCGGCGCCTCCGGCCCGCTCTACGGCAAGGCTTTCCGCGCCATCGGCGCCGCCCTGCCCGGGCCCGCCGACCCAGCCGCCCTCGCCGAGGCGCTCTCCGCCGGACTGGACGCCGTCCGCCTCCTGGGCAGGGCCGAACCCGGCGACAAGACCATCGTGGACGCCTGGACCCCGGCCGTCGCCGCCTTCCGGGCCGCGGCCGCCGCCGGAGCCACCCTCCCCGGAGCCGCCGCCGCGGCCGCCGACGCCGCCGAACAGGGCGCCCGCGACACCGTCCCCCTCCAGGCCCGCAAGGGCCGCGCCTCCTACCTCGGCGAACGCAGCATCGGCCACCAGGACCCCGGCGCCACCTCCACCGCGCTCATCTTCCGCAGCCTCGCCGACACCACGGCCGACGCCGCCGCCGGCTGACCCGCGCCGACGGCCCGCCGGCCCCCTGCCGCTTTCCGCGCTCCGGCCAGGGCGCGGGGCAGCGGGAGCCGGCGGACGGCGGACGGCGGACGGCGGCGGATGGTGGCGGGGAGCACCGGAAGTCAGCCGGAAGCGCGGGCCCCACCGCCGAGCCGCCCGGCCCCGGGCCGCCCCCTGGGCACCGACCGCCCGCCGGGCACCGACGGCCCGCTGGGCACCGACCGCCCCCCGAACACCGACCGCACCCGCCGAGGCCGGTCAGCCGTCCGTCCGCGCGATCAGCAACAGCAGCGCGTCGTCCCGCAGGTCCCCGCCCGTGTGCGCCAGCAGGTCCCCGTAGACCCGCCCCACCGCCGCCTCCAGCTCGCCCTCCGAGCGCGCGGCTCCGTGGACCAGCGCCCCGACCCGCTCCGCCAGCGGGTAGAACTCCCCGCTCGTCCGGTGCCGCGCCTCGATCACCCCGTCCGTGCAGAGCACCAGCACGTCGTCCGGTCCGAACGGCTGCCCCCAGGTGGCCGGCTCCCCCGCCGCCAGCCGGCCGAGCCCGAGCGGCACCCACGGGTCCGGCGATTCGAGGACGTGCGCCCGGCCCTGGCCGTCGACCCTGATCGGCGGCACGTGCCCGTACTGCAGCAGCTCCATCACCCCGGGCGTGCGGAACTCCGCGAACAGCGCCGTGGTGAACTCCCCGTCCGGTACGTGCCGTTCGACGCTGGCCTCGATCCGCGCCGCGACGCCCCGCAGCCCGGCCTCGTCGTACGCGGCCTCCCGGAACGCGCCCAGCACCACCGCCGCGGTCTGCACCGCGGCCAGCCCCTTGCCCCGGACGTCCCCGACCGCGACCCGCGTCCCGTGCGGTGTCTGCAGGACGGAGTACAGGTCCCCGCCGATCCGTGAGGCGTCGGCCGCCGACACGTAGCGGACGGCCAGCCGCAGCGGCCCGACGACCGGCCCCGGCAGCCGCAGCAGTGCCCGCTGGGCGGCCTCGGCGACGGAGCTGACGGCCGCGAAGGCCGCGGCGCGCCGCATCCGGAGCCGGGCGACCCAGGCCGAGAACAGCGTCACCACCAGGTAGCTGACCATCGCGCCGTAGAGGAAGCGCGCGTCGTTGATGTTGTCGACCTCGTCGTAGTGACTGAGCCCGAACACCAGGACCAGTCCGAGCGCGCAGACCGCGAGCAGTTCGCGGGGCCGGAGGGTCAGCGCCGCGACGGTCGGCACGACGGTCATCAGCGGTGCCAGGTAGCGGTCCTTGCCGGAGAGGAAGTCGGCGAGCGCGACCAGCAGCATGGCGAGCAGCGCCGGGGCGGCGCGCCGCCAGAGCGGCACGTCCTGGAGGTCGGCGGCCAGCAGGGCGCGGCGCTGCCGGGCCGGGGGCAGTCCGGCTGCTTCGGGAGCCGAGGGTGACTGGGCGCGGCGGATCGGAAACACATATCGAACATAAGGGACGATCACGACGCGCACTCATCCGCCCACCCCTCCGGCGTCGCACCGTTCCCGGGCGCCTACGCTCGACTGTCGGGGCCCGCCCGCCGGCGTGCTGCACCCCACCGATCCCCAGGTACCCCATAGGGGTATGGTGTCGGCAGAGTCGTTCACAAGAGTCCGAGCCCGGGCCGACCCGCCCGGGCCGCCCAGACCTCGGAGGCCCCGATGTCCAGCACCATCACCTACACCGTCTCCGGCATGAGCTGCGGCCACTGCGAGAAGGCGATCAGCGAGGAGCTCTCCGCCCTGACCGGGGTCACCGAGGTCGCCGCCGACGCCAAGGCCGGGACCGTGACGGTCTCCTCGGCCGCGCCGTTGGACGACGAGCAGGTCCGCGCCGCCGTCGACGAGGCCGGCTACGAGCTGGTCGGCCGAAGCGCCTGAACCGCCGAGGTGCGACGGGGCCGGACCAGCGGCCCCGCCGCACGCCCCCAGCAAGGAGCTGATCCGCAATGAGCACCTCCGCCCCGGACGTCGAGGCCCGGGACCGGGTCGAGCTGTCGATCGGCGGGATGACCTGCGCCTCCTGCGCGGCCCGGATCGAGAAGAAGCTCAACCGGATGGACGGCGTCGAAGCGACCGTCAACTACGCCACCGAGACGGCCCGGGTCGTCCACGGCCCCGGGGTCACGGTGGCGGACCTGATCGCCACGGTCGAGCGCACCGGCTACACCGCCGAGCTCCCCCCGCCCCCCGCACCCGCCGCCCCCGGACCGGAAGGCCCGGCCGCCGCACCCGGGCAGCCCGCCGCCGACCTTCCCCCAGCCTCCGGCCGGGGGTACCCCCAGCTCGACCGGCTGCTGACCAGCGCCGTCCTCAGCCTGCCGGTGGTCATGCTGTCGATGGTCCCCGCCCTGCAGTTCACCAACTGGCAGTGGCTCGCCTTCGCGCTCACCGGCCCGGTCGTGGTGTACGGCGGCCTGCCGTTCCACCGCGCCGCCTGGACCAACCTCAAGCACGGCGCCGCCACCATGGACACCCTGGTCTCGCTCGGCACCCTGGCCGCCTTCGGCTGGTCGTTCTGGGCGCTGTTCTGGGGCCACGCCGGCATGCCCGGCATGCACCACGACTTCTCGCTCTCCGTCGCCGACACCGACGCCTCCTCCACGCTCTACCTGGAGACCGCCGCCGCCGTCACCGTGCTGATCCTGCTCGGCCGCCACCTGGAGGCCCGCTCCAAGCGCCGGGCAGGCGCCGCGCTGCGCGCCCTGCTCGACCTCGGCGCCAAGGACGTCACGGTGCTGCGGGGGGCGCGCGAGGAGCGCCTGCCGGTGGACCGGCTGGCCGTCGGCATGCGCTTCGTGGTCCGGCCGGGCGAGAAGATCGCGACCGACGGCGTGGTGGTCGAGGGCGGCTCCGCGGTGGACGCCTCGATGCTGACCGGGGAGTCCGTCCCGGTCGAGGTCGGGGTCGGCGACGGCGTCACCGGCGGCACCGTCAACGCGGGCGGGCGCCTGGTGGTCGAGGCAACCGGGGTCGGCGCGGACACCCGGCTGTCCCGGATGGCCAGGCTGGTCGAGGACGCGCAGAACGGCAAGGCCGCCGCGCAGCGGCTCGCCGACCGGATCTCCGCGGTCTTCGTCCCCGCGGTCGTCCTGATCGCCCTGGCCACCCTGGTCAGCTGGCTGCTGGCCACCGACAGCCCCACCGCCGCCTTCACGGCGGCTGTCGCCGTGCTGATCATCGCCTGCCCGTGCGCCCTGGGCCTGGCCACTCCGACCGCGCTGCTGGTCGGCACCGGCCGCGGCGCCCAGCT
>NZ_JBEZIQ010000040.1:0-96123 GCF_040651155.1 Kitasatospora sp. NPDC048545 | reverse complement strand
CTGCTCGCCGACGACGGAACCAAGCTCACCGGACGGCCCCTGGTCCTGGTGCTCACCACCGCCGTCGTCGTGTTCACCCTCGTCGTCCAGGGCCTGACCCTCGCCGCCGTCGTCAACCGCTCCGGCCTCGCCCTCGAACCCGAGCACACCGCCCGCGAGGAGGACGACGCCCGCGACACCCTCAACCGCGCCGCCCTCGACCACGTCGACCACCTCACCGAACTGGAGGCCGTACCGGACACCGCCCTCGACCGGGTGCGTCGCGCCCTCACCGCCCGCCTCGACCGCACCCCGGAGGCCCCAGACGGCACCACCGCCGACGCCGCCTACCGCCAGCTGCGCCGCGAGGTCATCGCCGTCCAGAGCACCGAACTGCACCGCCTCTACGACGAGCACCGCATCAGCGACACCACCCGCCGCCGCCTCCAGCACGACCTCGACCGGGAGGAAGCCGCCCTCGGCACATCCTGAAGGCCGGCCCGGCCACTCGATGAGGTCGGCGGCCCGGGGAGGCGGCGGAGCCACCTCGCACCGAGCCGGAAGCTCAGCGGCCGGGGCGGGCACGGGGACGAGGTGCGCGAGCGCACCGGAGCACGAGGAGGTCGATCACCACGTTGCAGCCGACGAAGGTCAGCAGCCCAGCGGGGGAGTCGGCTTCGCCGCGGAGCTTGGGGGCGACCCACCCGGCCGGGTCCACCCGGACGGTGATCACGTCGTTGACCGTGAACCGGTGGGAGTCCGGCTCGAAGGCTCCGCCGGGAAGGGGAGCGCCGGTCTCCGCCGAGAGGACGGTGTACGTCCAGGTCTTGGAACCGTGGCTCGACCGTTCGACCTTCACGTCGACCACCTTGGCGGTCACGTTCCGGCCCGAACTCAGCACCAGATTGTCCCAGGCGTCGACCCCCGCCAGGTAGGCGATGAGCCCGACGAGGGCGATCAGAAATTCCCAACCGCCCAGTTCCTTCTCGAACCTGGGATTGCTGTCGGCATCGTGGAGCCGCACGAGCCCGCCGATCACCAGCACGGGATACAGGATCCCCAGGCAGACCGCGAGGACCGTGCTGACGTACACGTCCACCGCGATGACGCCGACGATCACGCCCGTCGAGACGCGCGTGCGTCTCGCCGTGCGGCACCCGGTAGGTTGGCGGGTCGTCGACGGTGGGTTCCGGAGGGTGGTGGGTGATGGTCTCGCGAGCGGTGGTGGACTGCGCGCTGTACGAGGACGGTCGGCGGCTGCCGGGGCCGGTCGATCCGTCGGACGTGCTGGAGCGGATCGGTGCGAAGGACGGCCGGTTCGTGTGGATCGGTTTGTTCGAGCCGACCGCGGAGCAGTTCGCCGAGATAGCGGCGGCGTTCGGGTTGCACCCGCTGGCGGAGGAGGACGCGGTTCGCGCGCACCAGCGGCCGAAGCTGGAGCGGTACGGGGACACGCTGTTCCTGGTGCTGAAGACGATCACCTACGTCGAGCACGAGAAGGTGACGGCGACGAGTGAGATCGTGGACACCGGGGAGATCATGGTGTTCGCGGGCCCGGGGTTCGCGATCGTGGTGCGGCACGGCAGTGCCAAGGCGTTGGCCGGGGTGCGCCGCGACCTGGAGGCCACACCGGAGCTGCTGGCGCTGGGGCCAGGGGCGGTGCTGCACGCGGTGGCGGACCACGTGGTGGACGGCTACCTGGAGGCGGCGGACTCCTTCGAGCGGGACGTGGAGGAGCTGGAGGCCGCGGTGTTCTCGGCCGAGCGGACCGACGACTCCGCGCGGATATACCAGCTCAAGCGCGAGCTGCTGGAGTTCAAGCGGGCGGTCTCGCCGCTGACGCTCCCGCTGCAGCGGTTGTCGGAGGGGCCGCTGCCGCAGGTGCCGGCCGAGATGGCCGCCTACCTGCGGGACGCGGCGGACCACCACACACAGGCGAAGGAGCGGATCCTGGCCCTGGACGAACTGGTGTCCAGCATCCTGGACGCGAGCATGGCCAGGTTGTCCATGCAGCAGAACA
Organism: Kitasatospora sp. NPDC048545; assembly: GCF_040651155.1. Lineage (NCBI taxonomy): Bacteria > Bacillati > Actinomycetota > Actinomycetes > Kitasatosporales > Streptomycetaceae > Kitasatospora > Kitasatospora sp. NPDC048545. The sequence goes on along the minus strand of NZ_JBEZIQ010000040.1, from coordinate 94,124 downwards.
CGGACATGCGCCGGATCAGCGCCTGGGCGGCGCTGGCGGCAGTGCCCACCATGGTGGCGGGTGTCTACGGCATGAACTTCGACTACATGCCGGAGCTGCACTGGAGGTTCGGCTACCCGGTGGCGGTGGCTTTCACCGTCGTCGTCTGCGTGTTCATCTTCCGGGCGTTCCGCCGCAACGACTGGCTGTGAGCCGTCGAGGACCCGAACCGTGACGCTCCGCGGCCGGCACACCTACACCTCGACTACTCGGCGGCACACCTCGACCCCGTCCGGATCGGGCAGGCCCAGGTCGAGCAGGACCACGTCCGGCTGCGGCGTGACGGCGAGGGCCGCCCGGCCCGTTTCCACGGTCTGCGCCGCGTACCCGGCCCGCTGCAGGCCCCTGACCGGCAGCCGGGCGATCCCCGCGTCGTCCTCGACCACCAGGACCCGTACTGCCGCCGTGTTGTGCATGGCCCCGAGCCTGGAAGGGCGTGCACAGGTCCGACCGCGATCCGGGACCTGCCGGGGTGCCCATCCGGGTTTCAGACGGTGTGCAGGCCCTGTGCGGTGAAGATCGCCCGGGCCTCCGTGATCTGCTCCGGCGAGGGCACCGGGGTGTCGGCGAGGGGGAAGTCGAGCCCGAGGGCGCGCCACTTGGCGGCGCCGAGTCTGTGGAAGGGCAGGACGTCGACCCGGGTGACGTTGCCGAGTGAGGCGGCGAAGGTGGCGATGCCCCCGATGTTCGAGGTGGGGTCGGTCAGGTTCGGCACGAGGACGAACCGCAGCCAGACCTCCTTGCCCAGGTCGGCCAGGCGGCGGGCGAAGTCGAGCGTGGGGCCGAGCCGCTGTCCCGTCAGGTGCCGGTAGAGGGCGCGGTCCCAGGACTTGATGTCGAGCAGGACGAGGTCGGTGTCGGCGAGCAGGGCGCCGTCGGCGCGGGCGCCGAGGAAGCCTGAGGTGTCCAACGCGGTGTGCAGTCCGAGTTCGTGCCTGAACCGGTGCAGCAGCTCGCCGGTGAGGGCGGGTTGGAGGAGCGGCTCGCCGCCGCTGACGGTGGCGCCGCCGCCGGAGGCACGGATGAAGTCGGTGTACTTGGCGGCCTCGCGCACGATCTCCTCGGCCGAGCGGGGGCGGCCGTGGCGCATGGAGCGGGTGTCGGGGTTGTGACAGTACAGGCAGCGCAGCGGGCAGCCGGCCAGGAAGGTGACGAAGCGGGTGCCGGGGCCGTCCACTCCGGTGGACAGGTCCCAGGAGTGCAGCATGCCGGTGACCGGTTGCGGGGCGGCGGCCATGGAGGTGTGCTCCTTCTGCGGGGCGGCGCGGTGCCGGCGCCGGTGGTCGGGGAGGGCGTCGGCACCGCGTGCGGGTGGGCGCTGCTACAGGGCGTCGTGGAAGGTACGGCCGATCACGTCGAGCTGCTGTTCGCGGGTGAGGCGGACGAAGTTGACCGCGTAGCCGCTGACCCGGATGGTCAGCTGGGGGTACTTCTCCGGGTGGTCCATGGCGTCGAGGAGGGTGTCCCGGTCGAGGACGTTGACGTTCATGTGGAAGCCGTGGCAGCTGGTGTAGCCGTCCAGCACCCCGACCAGGTTGCGCACCCGTTCCTCGGGGGTGCGGCCGAGCGCGTCCGGGGTGACGGTGTTGGTGAGTGAGATGCCGTCCTCGGCGTGCTCGTACGGGAGCTTCGCGACCGACAGCGCCGCGGCCACGTAGCCGTGGACGTCGCGCCCGTTCATCGGGTTGGCACCGGGTGAGAACGGCTCGCCCGCTCGCCGTCCGTCCGGGGTGTTGCCGGTCTTCTTGCCGTAGACCACGTTGGAGGTGATGGTCAGGACGGACTGGGTGTGCTCGGCGCCCCGATAGGCGGGGTGCTTGCGCACCTTCGCCATGAACTCCTCGACCAGCCGGACCGCGATCGCGTCCGCCCGGTCGTCGTTGTTGCCGTACGCCGGGTAGTCGCCGTCGACCAGGTAGTCGGTGACCAGGCCGGTCTCGTCCCGCACCGGGGTGACCTCGGCGTACTTGATGGCCGACAGCGAGTCGGCGGCGACCGCGAGGCCGGCGATCCCGCAGGCCATGGTGCGCCGGACGTCCCGGTCGTGCAGGGCCATTTCGAGCCGCTCGTAGGCGTACTTGTCGTGCATGTAGTGGATGACGTCGAGTGCGTGGACGTACGTCCCGGCGAGCCAGTCCAACTGCTCGTCGAAGCGGGCCGTCACCTCGTCGTAGTCGAGGACGTCCCCGCCGACGGGGGCTGTGGCCGGGCCGACCTGGAGGCCGGACCGCTCGTCCCGGCCGCCGTTGATCGCGTAGAGCAGGGTCTTGGCGAGGTTGACCCGGGCGCCGAAGAACTGCATCTGCTTTCCGACCTCCATCGCGGAGACGCAGCAGGCGATGGCGGTGTCGTCGCCGAAGCGGGGACGCGTCAGCTCGTCGGACTCGTACTGGACCGAGGAGGTGTCGATGGACACCCGGGCGCAGAACTCCTTGAAACCCCGCGGGAGCTGAGGGGACCAGAGGACCGTCATGTTCGGTTCGGGGGCCGGGCCCAGGTTGTAGAGGGTCTGCAGGTAGCGGAAGGAGGTGCGGGTGACGAGGGTGCGGCCGTCGGTGCCCATGCCGCCGATGGACTCGGTGACCCAGGTCGGGTCCCCGGAGAACAACTCGTCGTACTCGGGGGTGCGCAGGAAGCGGACGATCCGCAGCTTGATGACGAAGTCGTCCACCAGTTCCTGGGCCTGCTGTTCGTCGAGGAGCCCGGCCGCGAGGTCGCGCTGGAGGTAGACATCGAGGAAGGTCGAGGTGCGGCCGAGCGACATGGCCGCGCCGTTCTGCTCCTTGACCGCGGCCAGGTAGGCGAAGTAGAGCCACTGGACCGCCTCACGGGCGGTGGCGGCCGGGCCCGAGATGTCCTGCCCGTAGGCCGAGGCCATCTCCTTGAGCTCCTCCAGGGCCCGTACCTGTTCGGCGAGTTCCTCGCGCTGCCGGATGGTCTCCTCCAGCCGCGCCGGATCGGTGGGTGCGGCGTCCAGCCCGGCCTTCTCGGCTCGCTTGGCCGCGACCAGCCGGTCCACGCCGTAGAGGGGGACCCGGCGGTAGTCGCCGATGATCCGGCCGCGCCCGTAGGCGTCCGGAAGGCCGGTGATGACGCCGGCCTTGCGGGCCGCGAGGATCTCGGGCGTGTAGGCGTCGAACACGCCGTCGTTGTGGGTCCTGCGGTACCGGGTGAAGACCTTCTCCAGCTCCGGATCGACCGGGTAGCCGTAGGTCCGCAGCGCGCCCGCCACCATGCGCCAGCCGCCGTACGGCATGATCGCCCGCTTCAGCGGGGCGTCGGTCTGCAGGCCGACGATCAGCTCCCTCTCCCGGTCGATGTATCCGGGTGCGTGCGCGGTGATGCCGGCCGGGATGTCGTACGCGACGTCGTACACGCCTCTGGCGCGCTCCTCGGGGAAGAGGGCGGTGATCTGCCGCCACACCTCGGTGGTCCGCTCGGTCGGGCCGGCCAGGAAGGCGGCGTCGCCCTCGTACGGGGTGTAGTTGTGCTGGATGAAGTCGCGGACGTCGACGGTGTCCCGCCATGGTCCGTTCCGGAAGCCGTTCCAGGCGATGGCGGTCCGCTCGTGCTGCGAGGCGGTCATCTCCGTGTCCTCTCAGGCCTGGTCGCCGTAGTAGGCCCGGCGCATCAGCTGCTGCATGTCGGCGAGCATCGGCATCCGGGGGTTGGCGGGGGCGCACTGGTCCTCGTAGGCGTTCATGGCCTGCTGGGGGAGGGCCGCCAGGAAGGCGGCCTCGTCGACTCCGGCCGCCTTGAAGGAGCGCGGGATGCCGGCCCGGTCCCGCAGGTCCTCGACCGCCGCGGCGAGGGACTCGACGCCCTGTTCGGGGGTGTCGGCCGGCAGGCCGAGCATCCGGGCGATCGCCTGGTAGCGCTCGGGGGCGGTGTAGCTCCCGTACTTGGGCCAGCCGGTGACCTTGGCCGGGGCGGAGCCGTTCCAGCGGATCACGTGCGGCAGCAGCAGGGCGTTGGTGCGGCCGTGGGCGACGTGGAAGGTCGCACCGAGGGTGTGGGCCATGGCGTGGACGGCGCCGAGGAAGGCGGAGCCGAAGGCCATTCCGGCGATCGTGCCGGCGTTGTGCATCCGCTCGCGGGCGACGGGGTCGGCCGGCCCGTTCAGCACCGCGCGCTCCAGGTTGTCGAAGATCAGCCGGATGCCCTGGAGCGCGAGTCCGTCGGTGAAGTCGTTGGCGTAGACGGACACGTAGGTCTCGATGCAGTGGGTGAGCGCGTCGAAGCCGGTGTCCGCGGTCACGTGCTTCGGCAGGCCGGTGGTCAGCGCCGGGTCCACGATGGCCACGCTCGGGGTGAGCGCGTAGTCCGCGAGCGGGTACTTCTGGCCGGTGGCGGTGTCGGTGATCACCGCGAAGGGCGTGACCTCGCTCCCGGTGCCCGAGGTGGTCGGGATGCACACCAGCTTCGCCTTCTCACCGAGGTCGGGGAAGGTGAAGGCGCGCTTGCGGATGTCGAAGAACTTCTCCTTCAGGTCCGCGAACTCGACCTCCGGGTGCTCGTACATCAGCCACATCACCTTGGCCGCGTCCATCGGCGAGCCGCCGCCCAGTGCGACGATGGTGTCCGGCTCGAACTCGCGCATCAGGGCGGCGCCCTTGCGTACGGTGTCGATGCTCGGATTGGGCTCGACGTCGTCGACCACCCTCACCTCGACCGGGTCGTGGCGGCGGTCGAGCACGCCCCGGATCCGCTCCAGATGGCCGATGTCCACCATGGTCCGGTCGGTCACGACGACGATGCGGTGCGCACGGGGCATACTCGCCAGGTACTTGACCGAGTTGCGCTCGAAGAAGATCTTCGGCGGAACCTTGAACCACTGCATGTTGGTGTTGCGCCGCCCGATCCGCTTGATGTTGACGAGGTTCAGCGCCGAGACGTTCCCGGACACCGAGTTGTGCCCGTAGCTGCCGCAGCCCAGGGTCAGCGAGGGCGTGAAGGCGTTGTAGACGTCGCCGATGCCGCCCTGCGAGCTGGGCGCGTTCCAGATGATCCGGCAGGCCTTCACCGCGTGCCCGAACTCCTCGACGAACGCCGCGTCCTCGGTGTGCACCGCCGCCGAGTGCCCGAGACCGTCGAACTCCACCATCGCGGCGGCCAGTTCGACGCCCTCCGCGCGGGAGCGGGCGGTGAGTACGGCCAGGACCGGGCAGAGCTTCTCCCGGGTCAGCGGCTCCGAGGGCCCGACCCGCTCGCAGTCGACGAGGATCACCGAGGTGTCGGCCGGCACCTCGAAGCCCGCCGCCTGCGCGACCTGCGTCGCCGAGCGGCCCACCACCTCGGCGTTCAACCGGTCGCCGGCGCACGCCGTCCCCTCCCCGGCCCCGAACAGGTACCGCTCCAGCAGCACCTTCTCGTCGGCGCTCGCGTGGTGCGCCTTGAGCGTCCGGAACTCGGCGAGTGCCGCCTCCCGGATCTCCGCGTCCAGGACGACGGCCTGCTCGGAGGCGCAGATCATGCCGTTGTCGAAGGACTTCGACAGCACGATGTCGTTCACCGCCCGCTTCAGGTCCGCGCTCCTCTCCACGTACGCGGGGACGTTGCCCGCGCCGACGCCCAGCGCCGGCTTGCCGCAGGAGTACGCCGCCCGCACCATCGCGTTGCCGCCGGTGGCCAGGACGGTGGCGACGTCCGGATGGTTCATCAGGGCGTGGGTGGCATCCATCGACGGTTCCGCGATCCACTGGATGCAGTGCTCCGGGGCGCCGGCCGCGACCGCCGCGTCCCGTACGATCCGGGCCGCCTCGGCCGAGCAGCGCTGGGCCGACGGGTGGAAGGCGAACACGATCGGGTTGCGGGTCTTGAGCGCGAGCAGGCACTTGAAGATCGTGGTGGAGGTCGGATTGGTCACCGGGGTGACGCCGGCGACCACCCCGACCGGCTCGGCGATCTCCACGATGCCGTCGATCTCGTCGCGGCGCACCACCCCGACCGTCCTGGTCCGGGCCATCACGTGGGTGACGTTCTCGCACGCGAAGACGTTCTTCACCGCCTTGTCCTCGAAGACCCCGCGCCCGGTCTCCTCCACGGCCAGCACGGCGAGCCCGGTGTGCTCGGCCAGCGCTGCCAGCGAGGCCTTCCTGACGATGTGATCGACCTGTTCCTGGGTGAACGAGGCGTACTCCTGCAGGGCCTCCAGGGCGGAGGCGACCAGTGCGTCGACGGCGGTGGGCGGCTGGGGCGTGAGGCTGGGAAGGCTGTTGCTCGCGGGGGGAGCCGCCTTCGACTCGTGTTGCGGGCGACGTGCCATGGTGGACCACTCTCTCCGGATCTCGTCCGAGCTCGGGGCGCCGGGCGGGTGCCGTGCGCCTTCTCCTCAAGGGTTCCTCGCGCGGCGCGCCCGGGGGATCCGACCAATGGGACCCGCTTGCGGCCGAAGGTCCCGGGCCCGGCGCGCGGTTGGTCCCGAGGCCGGGGCCCGGCGGACGGTTCAGTCGTGCGGTACGACGGCGACCGGGCCGTGGGCGTGGTGGAGCACCGACTGGGCCACCGGCCCCAGCCGCGGTCCGACCACCGGATGCCTGGGAGCGCGCCGGCCGAGGACGACCAGCGAGGCGGTGCGGGACGCCTCCACGAGCATCCTGCTCGCGCTCCAGGCGCACACCTCGACCTCGGTGCGGACCTTGGGGAACGTGTCCTGCCAGCGCGTCAGGGCGTCCTGCAACCGCACCTGTTCGGCGACGGCCAGGGACTCCCCGATCTCCCGCTGCTCCACCGGCGCCGCCGTCGTGTACGGGCCTCGGAAGGTGTCCCGGCTCTCCATCACCTTCAGGGCGGCGCCGGTGCCGGCCGCGTGCCGGAACGCGAAGGCGAGCACCGCGTCGCACGGCCGGTCGCCCTCGACGCCCACGACGACGGGTCCGGGCTCCGCAGCCGGTCCGGCGGTCCCGGTTCCTGCGTCCGATCCGGCGCGGACCAGCACCACCGGGCAGTGCGCGTGGGCGGCGGCGCGCAACCCGACCGAACCGACCAGGAGGTCGGCGAATCCGCCCAGTCCGCGCGAGCCCAGTACCAGAACCGCGGCCCGCCGGGCGGTGGCGGCCAGCGCGTAGGCCGGGTTCCCGGGGATGGTCTCGCAGGAGACCGTCAGGCCGGGCAGTTCGGCCGCGATCCGGTCCCGGATCGCGGCCACCGGGCCCGGCAGCGCACTGCCGCCGCCGAGGTCGCGGTCGAGCGCGTCCACCTCGCCGCCGGCGACGAGGACCATCCGCAGCGCGAGCCCGTTCCGGCGGGCCTCCCGGGCGGCCCACTCGGCCGCCGCCGCGCTTTCTGCCGAGCCGTCGATCCCCACCACCACGCTGTGCGACATCGTTCTGACCTCCCCGGTCGGTGGAGGACCGCGACACCCGTAGGCGCGGTCCCGTTCGACGACCAGAATCCCGTTGTGCCGGTGGCCGGCCACAGGGGTCGAGCAGCCCCACCTCGGTGCCGAAGGTCCCGGGATCCGGCGGCCTCTGCGAGAATCGGCCGCGACTTCGGCGATGAGGAGGGGCCCTTGAGCGGCGAGACGATGCGGTCACGGATGCCGCAACTGCGGCTGGACGAGCTGTTGGAGGAGCTCCAGTCGCGGATCGACGCGGCCCGGGGCACCCGGGACCGGGTGCACAGCCTGCTGGAGGCGGTGCTGTCGGTCGGCCGGGAGCTGGACCTGACACAGGTGCTGCGGCGGATCGTGGAGGCCGCCGCCGTCCTGGTCGACGCGCGGTACGCGGCGCTCGGCGTGATCGGGCCGGACGGGGAGACGCTGTCGCAGTTCCTCACGGTGGGCCTGTCGGAGGAGGAGATCGCCCGGATCGGCCCCTACCCGACCGGCCGGGGCTTGCTGGGGGAACTGATCCACCGTCCGGCGCCGCTGCAACTGGCCGATCTCTCCTCGCATCCGTCGTCGGTGGGCTGCCCGGCGCACCACCCGGTGATGCGGACCTTCCTGGGCGTGCCGGTGCGCGTGCGCGAGGAGGTCTTCGGCAACCTCTACCTGACCGACAAACGGGGCGGCGAGGAGTTCGACGCCGAGGACGAGGCGGTGATCTCCACCCTGGCCGTGGCCGCAGGGGTGGCGATCGACAACGCCCGGCTGTACGAGGAGGCCCAGCGCCAGCAGCGCTGGCTGAGCGCGAGCGCCGAGATCACCCGCGCCCTGCTGTCCGGCGGATCCCGGTCCGAGGTGATCGGGCTGATCGCGCAGCGGGCGAGGGAGATCACCGGCGCCGAGCTGGCCGACGTCTCCGTGCCGGTGGCCGGTACCGACACGGTCCGCGTGGAGCTGGCGCTGGGCGGGGACGTGGACGGCCGGGCGGGCCTGGTGGTTCCTCTGGAAGGGTCGCTGTCGGGGACGGCCTGCGCCTCCGGGGTGTCGGTGACCACCGCGGATCTGGCCGGTGATCCTCGGCTGTCCGCCGAGCCGCGCCGGTTCGCCGGGCTCGGACCGGCGGTCGCGGTCCCACTGGGCCGGGCGGAGGGACAGATCGACGGTGTGCTGCTGCTGGCCAGGGAGGTCGGCCGGCCCGAGTTCACCGACCGGGAGATCGGCCCGCTGCTGGGCTTCGCCGACCAGGCCGCGCTGGCCCTGGAGCTGGCGGAACGCCGCCGCGACGTCGAGCAGTTGGCGATGCTGGAGGACCGTGACCGGATCGCGCGAGACCTGCACGACCTGGCCATCCAGCGACTGTTCGCGACGGGGATGACGCTGCAGAGCGCGGCCCGGGTCATCGACCATCCCGGCGCCTCCGACCGGGTGCTGCGCGCGGTGGGGGACCTGGACGAGACCATCAAGATCATCAGGTCGACGATCTTCGGTCTGAGGGCGCGGGAGGAGAAGGGCGGCCACGGCCTGCGGTCGCGCGTGGTGCGGGTGGCCGAGGAGGCGCAGGCGGCGCTCGGGTTCCCGCCCAGGCTGAGCATGGAGGGCCTGCTCGACACGGACGTGCCCGCGGAGGTGGCCGACCACGTGGTGGCGGTCCTGGGAGAGGCGCTGAGCAACGCGGCCCGGCACGCGCGGGCCGGGCGGGTCGAGGTGGTACTGCAGGCGACCGGGTCGCGGGTGGTGCTCACGGTGCAGGACGACGGGGTGGGCATCCCGGAACAGGGGCGGCGCAGCGGGCTGCGCAATCTCGCGGAGCGGGCCGAGACCCTGGGGGGCGCCTTCGAGCTGGTCTCTCCGGAGGCCGGCGGCACCAGGTTGTTTTGGTCGGCGCCCCTGGGACACTGACCCGGCCTCGCACACCGCGTCCGTCGTGCCGGCCGGATGCCGGAGGCGGCGCTCGGGTCAGCGTCGGACCACGTGGTTCGGAGCGAACAGGCGGCCGCTCACCAGTTCCGGAAGGATGCGGACGGTGACCGTCTCGGCCGGCCCGGTCGGCGTCCGGTCGGGCGTGACGTCGGCGCGGCCGAGGACCGTCACGCTCCAGCCGGCGCCGTCCGCCGCGTCGAGTTCTCCGGCCTCGAAGGCCACCAGTGCGCCGGAGACCGCCCGGACCAGCTCGGACTCGGCGGCGGTGCTCAGCAGTACGCTTCCGTCGGCCCCGAGCCGGTAGCGGGCGGGACGGACGGCGGGCAGGGCGCCGACGGTGTAGACGACCCGGCCGACCGAGAGGCCGGCGAGGAGCCGTCGGCACTCTCGCCCGTCCAGCGGCGTGGTGTCAGGTGTCATGGCATCGATGGTGTCGCCGCATCGGGCGCTGGGGGAGGGGCCGTTGGTCCCCGGCGAGGATGCCGACCGGACCTGGTCGGGGTCTCCCGGGGCGGCCGGTTCAGCGGCCGGGCCGGCCGGTCGGCTGCCCGTGGGGGGCCAGGGTCTGGGTGGCGATCAGGGCGGCCTGGACGCGCCGTTCCACGCCGAGTTTGGCCAGCAGACGGGAGATGTGGTTCTTGACGGTCTTCTCGGCGAGATAGAGCCGCTGACCGATCTGGCGGTTGGTGAGCCCCTCGCCGACCAGGGCGAGGACCTCCCGCTCCCGTTCGGTGAGCTGGGGCAGGTCGGAGCGCTGCTCGGTGACGGCGTCGCCACGCAGGCGGGCCATCAGTCGGGTGGCGGCGCCGGGGTCGAGCATCGACTGGCCGGAGGCGACCGTGCGCACGGCGGAGACCAGGTCGGTTCCGCTGATCTGCTTGAGGACGTAGCCGGCGGCCCCGGCCATGATGGCGTCCAGGAGGGCCTCCTCGTCGTCGAACGAGGTGAGGATCAGACAGGCCAGTTCGGGCATGCGGGAGCGCAGTTCGCGGCAGACCGTCACGCCGTCGCCGTCCGGCAGCCGCATGTCGAGGACGGCGACGTCGGGGCGGAGCGCGGGGACCCGGGTGAGGGCCTGCTCGACCGTGGCGGCCTCGCCGATCACCTGGAGGTCCGGCTCGGCATCCAGCAGGTCGTGCACGCCACGGCGGACCACCTCGTGGTCGTCCAGCAGGAACACCTTCACCGAGCCGTTCGTCCCAGCCGCCGGACTCTCCGTCATCACCGCTCCAACCCCGTTGGCCCGCCCCGGTGGCAGGCTGTGTGAAACCTACGCGAAGTCTGGCGTGACCGGGGGCGGTTTCGACAGGGCCGTCCGGCCCTGTTTCGTCCGGGACTCCCGAGACGGGGCGAGGGCGGGCGAGCGGGCGAGCGGGCGAAGCGAGGAGCGCGGGACTCGGTGCGTCACACGGCGGTCTCCTCGGGCACCGAGGGGGTCAGGGCGCTCCGCGGGGTGACCGGCGGAACCGGCAGACGCCGCGGCGTGGGGAAGCCGGCCGGCCCGTGGCCGACACGCAGCAGCATCCGCGGCGCACGCGGCGACGACCGCTCGCGCGATGTCACCGGTGGTACCGGGTTGGTCTGGCACGGTCTTCCTTTCGGGGGCGGAACCGGTTGGGGGAGCCGTGGTGTCCGGTCCGGTCAGCCGTGGTGGTGGCCGCGCGAGGCACGGCCGCTCCACACGGGCTCCAACCGGGCCCAGGACCGAGTCCACGCCCGGTCGGCCCGACGGTCGAGGGCGCTCAGCCGTACGCAGAGCCCGGCGGAGGCGAGAACGCTGAGCAGGCCGAAGAGGAGCAGGCCCAGGCACACGGCGTCGAACACGAGGTCTGCGGTGCTCCGGGGTGCGGCGGCCGGGCGGCCGTTCCGGTCGACCCGGATCGCGACGGTGGCGCCGGGCCCGGCGGTCCGCGGGACGTCGATGCTGCCGGTGTTGCGCTGGTCGCCGGGGTAGGTCCAGGCCGCGTCGGCGCGGTAGACGGTCTTCCCTCCGACGACGGTGGCCTCCGCCTTCCGGACGGAGCCCTGCACCGAGGCTTCGACGCGGTGCAGGCGGGCGGCCGTGGCCGCGGCCTGCCGCTGGCCGGCGGTGACATGGCTGACGGCGGCCCCGGCGACGAGGAGTGCCGCGAGCGCGATCCCGAGGGCGGTGAGCACCACCGCCCGGCTCCGGGCCCGGTCGAGAGCGCGGCCGAGCGGGTTGCGCTCCCGGCCGAGAGCCCGGCGCAGATGGCCGCACGGAGGTGCGGGCGGGCTGTCGGGCCGGGCGGGGCGGTGGGTGCTGGACACGGTGGTGCTCCTTGTCGCTGCTCAGGTGGGCGATGGTGAGGGGTGCGCACGGCTCACGGGTGGGGGACCACGACGACCGGGGCGGCGCAGTGGTGCAGAACGGCGTGGGCCACCGGGCCGAGGCGTGGCCCCAGGTGGTGACGGGTTTCCCGCCGGCCGACGACGACGAGCTCGGCACGGGTGGAGGCCTCCAGCAGGGCCCGGGCTCCGCCGCCGAGGCGGATGTCCTCGACGGTGTCGACACCGGGGTGCTTCGCCCTCAGGTCGGCGAGGACCGGGGAGACCAGGGCCGCTTCGGTGGCCTCCTGCTCCACCGGGTCCACCAGGGGCGGCACCAGACCCCCGTAGGCCCAGGTGGGCACCAGGTCCCACCCGTGCACGACGCGCAGCCGGCAGCCGCGCAGCTCCGCCTCGGCGGCGGCGAACTCGACGACGGCGTCGCCGGGTTCACGGCCGTCGAGACCGACCAGCACCTCCCGGGTCGCCTCGACGGCCGCGGGCCGCTCGGCGGGTGCCTGTCCGAATCGGACCAGCACCGTCGGGACGGTCGCGCCCGCTGCCACCGCGAGCCCCACCGAACCGACCAGGAGGCCGGCGAACCCGCCGAGCCCGCGGGACCCGAGGACCAGCAGCTCCTGCCCCTTCGCCGCGGCGATCAGCCCGTCGACCGGATCGTCCGAGGCCACCGCGGCCTCCACCGGCAGATCCGGGTGGTCGTGCCGGATCCGGTCGCCGATCCCGCGAAGCGCGTCCAAGGCCCTCGGCCGCAGGTCACCGGGCCGTGCGACGTCCTCGTTCCCGGCGTCGAGCCACGGCCAGGCGTGCAGCAGCCGGAGCGTGCAGCCCCGGCGGCGGGCCTCCGCGGCCGCCCACAGGGCCGCGGCCTCGCTCTGCGGCGATCCGTCGATTCCGGTCAGGACACAGCGCGTCATGGTGGTTTCCCCCTCGTGGGATCACGGCATCGGCCCGGACGCCTGGCGCCCGGCATGCCGTCGAATCTCCCGTCCGGGCACCGGGCGGGAGAAGGGACCGAAGGGACCGGCCGCTGGGCCGGTGGTCCCGGTCGCGAGAGCGGCGGGCCGTGCGCCTGGGTGCGGTACCTCCTGGTGTCGACCGCGGCGGGTCGGGGCCGGGCCCCGCTGGTCCCGGTCCGGGCCGGGACCACCGGGCGGGCGGACCGGGACCACGGGCACGGGGGACAGGGACCGTCGGCCCCTGGGACGGAGCCGCCCGGCGGACCGAGGATCTTCCTCGGCGAGCGGTGGGCAGGACCCCCGCCCCGGACTTCCACTCTGACCGAGGAGCACCCTCATGTCCGCACCCGACCACCCGGATCCGCCGGCCGCCGCGGCCCGGGGGCAACGGAGAACCGACACACGTTTCGGGCTGCCCGCCGCGACCGCGCTGGTCGTCGGCAGCATCATCGGGACCGGGGTGTTCGCCCTGCCGTCCGCGCTCGCTCCCTACGGGCCGATCGCCCTGGTGGCGTTCGTCGCCGTGACCGTCGGCGCCCTCGCACTGGCGGTGGTGTTCGGGCGGCTGTCCGAGCGGGTACCGGGCAGCGGCGGTCCGTACGTCTACGCCCGGGAGGCCTTCGGCGAGTTCGCCGGATTCTTGACCGCCTGGTCCTACTGGATCACCGCCTGGGCGGGCAACGCGGCCATCGCGGTGGCCTGGGTCGGCTACGTCGAGGTGTTCGTGAACAAGGGCCACCACACCTGGGCGTCGATCACGATCGCGCTGGCCGGGCTCTGGCTGCCCGCGGCCGTCAACCTGACGGGCGTGCGGAACATCGGCGCGTTCCAGGTGGTCACCACCGTTCTCAAGTTCCTGCCGTTGGGTTTCATGGCGACCGCCGGACTGCTGTTCGTCAAGTCCGGCAACTTCGGGGCGTTCAACGCGAGCGGGGGGTCGGCCATCGGCGCGATCTCGGCGGCGGGCGCCATCGCTCTCTTCAGCTACATCGGCCTGGAGACCGCCTCGGTCGCCGCCGGCCGGGTCCGGGACCCGAAGCGCAACGTGCCCCGGGCGACCGTCTACGGCACGCTGGCCTGCGCCGTGATCTACCTGCTCGGCACCCTGGCCGTCTTCGGCACCGTCCCGCACGGCCGACTCGTCGGCTCCACCGCACCGTTCACCGACGCCTTCAACACCATCGCCGGCGGCACCTGGGCCGGGAACCTGGTCGCCGCAGCCGCGATCGTCTCCGGCCTCGGGGCACTCAACGGCTGGACGCTGATCTGCGCCGAGATGCCGCTCGCGGCGGCCCGGGACGGACTGTTCCCGTCCGCCTTCGCCAAGGTCCGGGGACACGGCCGGGTGCCCGTCTTCGGCATCGTGTCGGCCACCCTGCTCGCGTCGCTGCTCACCGTGGTCAGCTACACGCAGTTCACCAAGGTCTTCACCGAGATCGTGCTGCTGAGCGTGCTGACCGCCGTCATCCCCTACCTGGTGTCCGCGGCCGCCCAGCTGCTCTGGCTGGTGCAGCGCGGCCGCGCCGAACTCGACCGGCGACGGCTGGCCCGGGGCGTCACCGTGACCGTCCTCGCCCTGGTGTTCTCCTACTGGTCGATCCAGGGCAGCGGCTACCAGACCGTCTACTACGGCCTGTTCACCATCCTGCTCGGCGTCCCGGTCTACATCTGGCTCAAGCGGGAGCCCAGCGGGAACGCCACGGCCCCGGCAGCGCCCTCCGGCCCCGGCACGGCCGACCCCGCGCGGCCGCCGGCCGACACGTCCGCCCCCGCACCGGTGGCCCACCCTGCCCGCACGGCCCACTCCGTCGGCCTGCCGACGATCATCCTCCGCGCGCTGCGCCCGCGGCACCAGCACTGAGAACAAGGAGCACCATCGATGAGCACCCTGCGTGTCGATTCCGAAGCCGGCCGCCTGCGCCAGGTCATCCTGCACCGCCCCGGCCTCGAACTCGCCCGGCTCACCCCCCGCAACGTCGACGATCTGCTGTTCGACGACATCCTGTGGGCCAAGCGGGCCCGCGAGGAGCACGACGCCTTCGCCCAGGTGCTGCGCGACCACGGAGTCCGCGTCCACCACTACGCCGACCTGCTCGGCGAGACCCTCGCCCTGCCACCGGCCCGGGCCTGGCTGCTCGGACAGATCGTCACCGAGGCCACCGTCGGGCCCGCCCTGGTCGACCCGGTCCGGGCACTGTGCGAGGACCTCGACGGCCCGACCCTCGCCGAGTACCTGATCGGCGGCGTCCTCAAGGACGACCTGCCGCTGAAGAGCCCGCACAGCCTGGTCTGGAGCGCGCTGGGGGAGCAGGACTTCGCCCTGCCGCCGCTTCCCAACCACCTCTTCCCGCGCGACAACTCCGCCTGGATCGGCGGGCGTTACAGCCTCAATCCGATGGCTCGCCCGGCCCGTCGCCGGGAGACCCTGCACACCGCGGCGATCTACCGCTTCCACCCGCTGTTCGCCGAGACGGCGCCCCCGCTGCTGGACGGCACCGTCCAGACCCCGGGCACCACCCTGGAAGGCGGCGACGTCCACGTCCTCGCCGAGGGCGTCGTGATGGTCGGGATGGGTGAGCGCACCACCGCGCAGGCCGTGGAACAGCTGGCCCAGCAGCTGTTCCTGACCGGCACCGCGCACCGGTTGATCGCCGTCCGGCTGCCGGAGAGCCGGGCGTTCATGCACCTGGACACCGTCCTGACGATGATCGACCGGGACGCCTTCGCCGTGTACCCGGGCCTCGCCGACCGGCTGCGCTCCTGGACCCTGACGCCGGCCCCCGAGCGCCCGGCCGGCTTCGACGTCCGCCCCGACACCGACCTCGCCGCCTCACTCGCCGAGGCCCTCGGCCTGGACAAGGTGCGCTTCCTCTCCGCTGCGCAGGACATGCGCGCCGCCGAGCGCGAACAGTGGGACGACGGCAGCAACTTCCTCGCCCTCGAACCCGGCGTCGTCGTCGGCTACGAGCGCAACACCACCACCAACACCCACCTGCGCAAGCAGGGCATCGAGATCGTCACCATCGCCGGATCCGAGCTCGGCCGGGGCCGCGGCGGCCCGCGCTGCATGAGCTGCCCCATCCAGCGCGACCCCGCCAACTGACCGCCCCCACAAGGAGAAGCCGCCATGACCATGGACCTGCACGGCCGCCACTACCTGAACGAGCTCGACTTCACCGCCGCCGAGATCCACCACCTGCTCGACCTCGCCGCCGAGCTGAAGGCCGCGAAGCGGGCCGGCACCGAGACGCCCCGGCTCACCGGCCGCCGCCTCGCCCTGATCTTCGAGAAGAACTCCACCCGCACCCGCTGCGCCTTCGAGGTTGCCGCCGCCGACCAGGGCGCCACCACCACCTTCCTCGGCCCGGACAGCTCCCACATCGGCCACAAGGAGAGTGTCGCCGACACCGCCCGCGTCCTCGGCCGGATGTACGACGCCATCCAGTACCGCGGCTTCGACCAGGGGACCGTCACCGAACTCGCCCGCCGCGCCGGAGTGCCGGTCTACAACGGTCTCACCGACGCCTGCCACCCCACCCAGAGCCTGTGCGACGTCTTCACGATGCGCGAGCACAGCGGCCGGCCGCTGGAGGAGATCTCCTTCTGCTACCTCGGCGACGCCCGCAACAACACCGCCAACTCGCTGATGGCGATGGGAAGCCTGCTCGGCATGGACGTCCGGATCGCCGCGCCGCGCGCACTGTGGCCCGAGCCGGAGCGCGTCGCCGCGTGCCGGGCGCTTGCGCCGGACACCGGGGCCCGGCTGACCGTCACCGAGGACGTGACCGAGGCCGTGCGCGGCGCCGACTACCTCTACACCGACGTGTGGGTGTCGATGGGCGAGGACCACGACCACTGGCCCGACCGGATCGCGCAGCTGCTGCCGTACCAGGTCAACGCCAAGATCCTCGCCGCCACCGGCAACCCGGACACGGCCTTCCTGCACTGCCTGCCGGCCCTGCACGACACCCGCACCGACCTCGGCGCCGAACTCGCCGCCCGGCACGGACTGGAGGGGCTCGAAGTCACCGACGAGGTCTTCGAGTCGCCGGCCTCGCTGGTGTTCGACCAGGCCGAGAACCGCATGCACACCATCAAGGCGATCCTGGTCGCCACCCTGGGGAGGGACTGACCGTGCGCATCGTCGCCGCCCTCGGCGGGAACGCCCTGCTCCAGCGGGGCGAACACCCGGACGCCGAGGTCCAGTTGCACCACGTCCACCAGGCGGCGCGCTCGCTCGCCGAACTCGTCGACGCCGGGCACGAGGTGGTGATCACCCACGGCAACGGCCCGCAGATCGGCCTGCTCGCCGTCGAGAGCGAGACCGACCCGGCCCTCACCGCGCCGTACCCGCTGGACGTGCTCGGCGCCCAGACCCAGGGCATGATCGGCACCCTGCTCGCCCGGGAGCTGATGAACCGGCTCCCCGGACGGGAGGTCGCCGCTCTCGTCACCCACACCGAGGTCGACCCGCACGACCCGGCGTTCACCCACCCCACCAAGTTCATCGGCCGGCAACTCGGTGTACAGCAGGCGGCGACCCTGGAGCGCGAGCGCGGCTGGACCACTGCGCAGGACGGTGCGCTCCGCCGCCGCGTCGTCCCCTCGCCCGAACCACGGGCGGTGCTCGAAGTACCCGTCGTCCGCCGCCTGCTGGCCGGCGGAACAGTGGTGGTCTGCGGAGGCGGCGGGGGCGTCCCGGTCGCCCGCGACCGCGACACCGGCCTGCTCCGGGGCGTCGAGGCCGTCGTCGACAAGGACCTCACCGCCGCCCTCCTCGCCGAGCACCTCGACGCCGACGCCCTGCTGATCCTCACCGACGTCACGCACGTGTTCACCCGCTACGGCACCGCCCACCCCGGCCCGCTGGTGACCACCACCCCCGAGCACCTGCGCGCACTGGACCTGCCCGAAGGCTCGATGCGGCCCAAGGCCGAGGCCGCCGCCGCATTCGTCGAACGGACCGGAGGACTGGCCGCCATCGGGCCGCTCGACAACGCCCTCGGCACCGTCCTGGGCACCACCGGGACCACCGTCCGCCCCGCCCTCGGCGGCGGAGAGAAGGGCCCCGGGGTCCTGCCGGCGGGACGTCCGGCCGACGACGGTGCCGCCCGGCACCCGGCAGTCTGAAACCACATCCGAAAGGCAGGACTTCCGATGAACCGTCCGCACACGCCGATCGCCCACGACATCCGGGTCCGGACCCGGGGCGAGGTGTCCCTCGCCGCGCCGGACTACGCCAGGGCGAAGCTGCTGGCCGTGGTCGAGCGGTTGCACGAGCCGGTGCTCGCGACCCGGGTGAAGCTCACCCGCGAACCGGCACCGGGGCTCACCGTCAGCACCACCGGGGTGCCGGACCTGGCAATGGCCGAGGCGGTGTCGAGGCTCGACCTCACCGGATTGCCGTTCGTCTTCTTCACCGACACCGCCACCGGGCGGGGCAACGTCATCTACCACCGCTACGACGGCCACTACGGCCTCATCACCCCCGCGCAGTAGCGGGCGCGGAAGGCGGGAGGACCGGGCCGGGGACGGAATGCCGTCCCCGGCCCGGTCCTCCCACGCTCCACGGCACGGCCACGGCGCCAGGCCCTGCCCGAGTGGCTCACCCCGGGAGGCCGGTGGCCGGCCGCCGCAGTCGGCCCAGTGGCCCGCGAGGTGGCGGCGGGCGGTCAGGAGGTCGGGGTGGATCGGTGTCGAGAGGCCGGCACGGCCGGAGCCGCGCGTTCCCGCTGCGCGGCCGGTGGGGACGGCCGTCACCCGCCCGTGTGGCGGGTCAGGTGAGGGCTTGTTCGAGGAAGGTGTCGAGCACGCCGTCGGCGATTTTGACGGGGCCTTGGGGGCGGGTGGCGCCTGGCACGGTGTGCCGGCCGGCGGCTTGTCCGGCGTGGTCGCGGGAGCGGGAGAAGAGCTGTTCGGCGCGGACCGTGTCACCGTCGAGGCGGGCCAGCAGGGCGTCGCTGGTGTCGGTCAGGGCCTGTCCCCACAGGGCCAGGGCGTCCAGCCAGGGTTTCGCCTCGGCCGCCAGGCCCGCATCGGGCACATGGGCGCGGATCTGCTCGGGGGCGGCGGCCATGGAGCGGGCGTAGCGGCCCAGTTCCTGTGCGGCGTTCCGTTGGCGGCCGGCCTTCCAGTCGGCCTGGAAGCGGTTGATGCGGGCCTGCAGTTCGGGGGCCTGGGGCTGCCAGGGGGTGCCGTCCCAGCTGGGGGCGAGGTGCTGGGTGTCGAAGAAGAGGGCCAGGGCGTCGGTGGTGGAGGGATCGCCTGCGGCGAGGTAGCGGGCAGCGGCCCGGAGGCTGGACTCGGGGGTGTAGGCGCGGGTGTTCCAGGCGTAGTCGGCGCCGGTGAACAGGACCGGCTTGCTGGCCGAGGCCTGGTTCATGGGGTTGAGGACGATGCCGGTGAGGTGTTCGTCCAGGGTGGGGGCGCGGCGTGCGTAGGGGGCGAGCAGCAGGCGTCCGGCCGCGTGGTCGTAGTCGTTGGTGGGGTAGTTGTCCCACAGGGTCACCTCACGGCCCCACACGTCCGTGGCGTCGTCGGCCTGCTGGGCGGTGACGCTGGTGGGCACGACGTCCGCGCCGGTCCACATCATCGCGATCCGGCCGTCCAGTGTGCGGCGCAGTGTCTTCTTGTACGGAGTGTCCTTCAGGTCGCTGTACTGGGTGGGGACCATCTGCAGCGGTCGCACGTCGGGGTGCTGGTCCACGACGTCGTGCTGGACGCGGTTGAGGAGTTCGCTCTGGGCCGCGGCCATGGCCTGTTCGTTCAGCGGTCCCCAGCGGGCCAGGTCCGCGGCGCAGCTCCACACCGGCAGCGGGTGGATGTCGTCGAAGGCCATCACGAAGTCGCGTATCCCCAGCCGGTACAGGGACCGCAGTTTGCCGGTGACGGCGGTGCGGTCGGCGGCCGAGCTGTAGCACATCGACTTGCCGGGAGAGAGAGCGTAGGTGAAGTCCACGTGGTTCTCGCGGGCGGCCCGGGCGAGTTCGGCCAGCTCCGCGGCCTGGGCGGCGGGGTAGTCCTCGCGCCACCGGTCGCGCCCGTAGGGGTCGTCCTTGGGCGCATACAGATACGTGTTGAGCTTCATCCGGCCGTAGAAGGCCAGTTGGTCCAGCCGCTGGGCCTGCGTCCAGGGAGTGCCGTAGAAGCCCTCGACCACGCCACGCCGGGGGATGGAGGGGTAGTCCACGACCGTCGCTCCGCTGAGGGTCCTGTCACGGATCAGCTGGGTGAAGGTCTGCGCCGCGTAGTAGACGCCGGCCGTGTCCTGCCCGGCCAGCACCATGCCGCTGCGGCCGTCCACCGTGCCGGAGGTGATCTGGTAGCCCTCGGTGGGAAGGCCGCCAGGGCCGAAGGCTCCGCTGCGAGCCAGCAGTTCCCTGACGCGCGGAGCGTCGCGCCGGCCCAGAACCAGCGTCAACTCGGCTTGCCGGGAAGGTCGTTCCTCGATACCCGCGGTGCGCACCTCGGCCCCTGCCGCACGCAGCGCCTGGGTGACCACCGTGACCGCCTGGTCGTCCGCCCCGTCGTCACGGAGCACGTCGACCCGGCGGGGAACGGGCAGGTCCGCACCGGTGCGGCGGATCTCGTGCGGCGTGGGCGACACCTCGGGCAGGGCGGGCCCGTCGACCGGGCCGGCCGTGATCGACGGGGCCGATGTCGCGGGCCTGGCGGCCGGCCGGCCCGGGTCCCGGGGTGCGCATGCGGCGGCGGCACCCAAGGCCATCGCCACCACCGTCGCGGTGGCGGCCCGCTTGACCCGCCTCACCGGCCGCTCCCGTGCGCGCGGTCGGTTCCTGCCTTCAGCAGGGACCAGGCGGCGACCACCAGCACCAGGAACCAGCTGCTGGGAACGAGCAGGAAGAGCGAGGTGATCACGGAGGAGACGGGGTCACCGAGCGGAAGGACCAGCCAGTACGCGGCAGCGCTGGTGACCACCAGGCCGAGGGTGCACAGCGGCCACACGAGCATCCCTGCGATCTTCGACGCCCTCGTCCACCCCGGGACGAGCAGCCACACGATGGCCCCGATCAGCCAGCCCACGACGGGCAGGAGGTACCCACCGAAGACCACCAGCAGGACAGCGACCACCTGGCGTCGGCTCCACTGCGGGAACGGCTGCTGCCGGCTCCCCCCGGATGACGCCTGGTCGGCGGCGGACGGTGGGAGGGACACGAGGGGGTGTGTCACGGGCACTCCTTCTGCATCGGGCTGCGGCGGCCTCCCCCGGGCTGACCCTGAAAAAGAGGCATCTGTTCAGTTTGTGACGGAATAGGCCGGTCGGCCGGTTCCCCCCAGCCGCAGCGGCCCCCGGCACGGGGCCGGCGTCCTACGTGGTCACGCGCATCGGACGCGGGCGCAGACCCGCCGATGTCGCCCCCCTGATGCCCATTCGCCCTTCCCGTCGGCGGCCTCGGCGTCCAGGTGCCCGTACCGATCGTGCCGCGCAGGGTCTCGGCTTGCCACAGTTCGCCGGGGAGTCTCGCTGCCGCCCGCTGGGCCGCCGACGAGGCCCTCCGACGTGGTCTGACGCTGCGACGGGTGCACGCCTGGCCCTGGCCGCAACACGCGACAGATGCACATCGAGGGCATGTTTCGAACCCGCCTCAGGCGAGCGGTCAGTCGGCGGCGAGGATGTCGGTGAGACTCGCAGTGGGGCGGCCAAGCATGACGGTCAGCGTGCGCTGCTGGCGCCGGGTCAAGGTGGCAACGAAGATCACAGCGTCAGCGTTGGCCTGGTCGCATGCCTGAGCTACCTCGCGGACCTTTCCATGGCTCAGCAGGGTTCGCGAGGAGTAGGGCAAGCTCATCTTCTGGACCCCGCCGTCCGAGACACCCCGTCGCTGCACAATCTGCACGACGACCCGAGCGCCACGCGCACCCAATTTTGCAGCTGCCGATGCCATGAGCACTTCGAAGTCCTTCTGCTTCGCAGAGAAGTAGCCGACCAGGACTACATCAGCGCCCGCTGCCGTAAGCCGGAACGCCTGGCGTTGGGCCGGCTCGGACGGCACGCGGCGAGCCGTGCGCCGGTCGCGCCTTCGAGGCTGATGCATGCGGCACAGGCTAAATGCCTCACTCCATGCAGCGATACTGCGTTTCTTGCTGACCGAGCCTGGCCGGCAAGGTCGGAGCCCGCTCGCGCGGATGCTCGCCGCCGTCGCCTTCGGCGCCCTCCTGGGCCGGTTCCCCGACCCGGTGGTCGGGGAACCGGCCCAGGAGGTGAGGTGGCGCCAGATCATGCGGCGGAGTACGCGATGTCGTCCGGGCCCGGGAGATCACCCCAACGTTCCCACGCCCCGGTGTCCCGGACCTTCGAAGACCTTCAGCCGAGGGTCCCGGGGAAGCGGTCGATGTTGAGTTCGACCCAGTCGCGCAGGTGGGAGAGGGGTGCGCAGGCGTCGGCGCCGAGGGGGGTGAGGCTGTACTCGACGCGGGGCGGGACCTCGGCGTGGATCTCGCGGTCGACCAGGCCGTGCTCCTCCAGACGGCGCAGGGTCTGGGTGAGGACTTTGGGGCTGACGCCCTGCAGACGGGTGCGCAGCCGGCTGAAGCGCTGGGGGCCGTCCTCCAGGGCTCCGAGTGCGAGGGCGCTCCACTTGTTGGCGAGCAGGTCGAGCATGTCGCGGCAGGGGCAGGCGGCGAGGTAGACGCTCCTGGGGTCGTCGCAGGCGCCGGCGGTGGTGGCGGGATTCGTCGTCATGCTGCAACAGTACCCAATGGGTACCAATGGTCCTTGCGGGTAACCACTACCTGTTGCATACCGTATCTGACGTGCCCGGACGTCACGGGCCGACCTGATAGTCACGTCAGCGAAGCAGGACCCATTCCCATGAGATCCCCGACTCCCCTCACCCTGGGCACCATCGCCCTGTCCTTCCACCGCGCCGCGGCGGCCGTCACCCAGCGCGTCCTGGAGGCCCACGGCCACCGGGTGCGCGTCATGGAGGCCCCGCACGAGGAACTGTTCCACCGGCAAGCGGCCGGCGAGATCGATGTGCTGGTCTGCGCCTGGCTGCCCTCCAGCCACGCCACGTACCTGTCGTCCTACCGCGATCAGGTCCGCGTCCTGTCGCCGTACTACAGGCCGTACTGCGTCTGGGCCGTGCCCCCGTACGTCCCCGCAACGGTCGCCGGCGTCGCCGACCTCGCCCGGCCCGAGGTGGCCGCACGGATGACCCGGACAGTCGACGGCATCAACGCGGGGGCGGGCATCAGCCGCTTCTCCGCCGACATGATCGGCACCTACGGGCTGGACCGAGCCGGCTACCGCTTCACCCCCGGCACCGAGGCCGGCTTCCTCACCCGCGTCGAACGCGGCATCGCCCGGCAGGAGTGGTTCGTCATCCCGCTGTGGCGCCCCCAGTACCTCAACCGCCTCCACGGACTGCGCCCCCTGGCCGAACCCAAGGGCCTGCTGGGCACCGTGGACGCGGCCTGCCCCGTCGTCCGCCTGGACGCCCTCGAACGCATCCACCCCGAGGCCGTCACCCGGATGAACTCGCTGCGCCTTGGCAACGAGGGCATCGAGGAGCTCGACACTCTCATCAACGCCGACGGCCTCACCCCCCTCCAGGCCGCCGACCACTACCTCGCCACCCGCCCCGAGCTGCTGCCGTGACCGCACGTAACCACCGCCCGCACGACCGAACCGAGGACGTTCCCATGAACCGGATCCCGAGCACGATGCCCGCCGTCGCCTACCGCAGGAGCCTGCCGATCGACCACCCCGAGAGCCTGACCGACATCGAGCTGCCCGTCCCGACCCCCGGCCCGCGCGACCTGCTGGTCCGCATCGAGGCCGTCGCCCTCAACCCGGTGGACCACAAGATCCGCCAGAACGCCGACCCGGCCGGGGAGCCCAGGGTGCTCGGCTGGGACGCGGCCGGCACCGTCGTCGCCGTCGGCACGGAGGTGGAGCTGTTCGCGGTCGGCGACGAGGTCTACTATGCCGGAGCCCTGGATCGGCCGGGAGTCAACTCCCGCTTCCACGCCGTGGACGAGCGCCTGGCAGCACGCAAGCCCACGACCCTCTCCTTCACCGAGGCGGCCGCGTTCCCGTTGACCGCGCTCACCGCCTGGGAGGGCCTCTTCGAGCGGCTCGGCCTGCGCAGCGGTGCACTGGAGCAGACCGGCACCCTGCTGGTCACCGCCGCCGCAGGCGGCGTCGGCTCCATGGTCGCCCAGATGGCGCGCGCTCTGACCAGCCTGACCGTGATCGGCACCGCCTCCCGTCCGGAGTCGGCGGAGTTCGCCCGCCGGATGGGTGCCCGGCACATCGTCGACCACACCAAGCCGCTCGGCCCCCAGCTCACCGAGGTCGCGCCGGGCGGCCTGGACTACGTCTTCAGCACCGCCGGCACCGACCGCAACCTCGAAGCCTACGCCGAGGCTCTCAACCCGTTCGGACAGATCGTCGCCATCGACGACTTCGACTCACTGCCGATCGGCGTACTCAAGGCGAAGAGCATCTCCTTCCACTGGGAGTTCATGTTCACCCGCTCGATGTTCCGGACCACCGACCAGGCCATGCAGCACCACATCCTCACCCAGGTCGCCCGCCTGGTGGACGCCGGCATCCTCACCACCACCGCTACCCAGGACCTCGGACCCGTCAACGCCGCCAACCTCCGCGAAGCCCACGGCATCCAGGAGAGCGGCACCGCCATCGGCAAGACCACCCTCACCGGCTTCTGACCCCCGACACACTGGCCTTGTGCCTGTTCAGCAGCTCGGACAGTGCGGGGCCGCCGGGATACCGGTCGGTGTTGCGCACGCCGACCGAGAGGCTTCGGTATCCGCCGGGCGCGTGCGTCCAGCGCCTGCCCACGAGTTCGGCGTTGACGAAGGCCCGCACGTGTCCGGGTGAGAAGCCGCTGCAGGCGCTGTTCGAGCGTCGGCGCGGCACGCTGGCCGCATCCGCGACGCACGGCGGGCGGGGGCCGGAGGCGGGACCGTTCCTGTCATGACCTGTGCCGTGGATTTCGTCACCGTGTCGACCGTCGGTCTGGAGTCCTCGCCGGTCGCGGACGCGCTCGCCGGTCTGCGGGCGAACGAGGCCCGCTACTTCAAGAACAAGTAGGTCGACCAAGCCGGTGATCAGCTCGTACAGACCTGGGAGCGTCGTGAGAAGCCGGGAAGACCTGGCGTCCGGCTGGCCGTTCACGCGAGGCCCTCTCGTCCGGGAGTCGGATCGCTGTGTCCGGCGGAGTTCAGGCCGAGTCCGCCGTCAGGCGGCGGCGCAGCACCAGGGTGGCGAGGAGGAGGAGCCCGGCCGCGTAGGCGCTCAGCACGGCGAGGTTGCCCAGGATGTCGGTCAACCCGCCGTGGTGCGAGAGTAGTTGTGTCCAGGAGTCCACGGCCCAGGACTGCGGGACGACGTGCCCGGCGGCGCGCAGCCAGCCCGGGACCAGGGCGAGTGGCCACATGCAGCCGCCGAGCATGCCGAGCGTGATGCCGAGCGCCGGGCCGACAGAGTGCACCTGCTCGGGGGTGCGGAAGAGTGCGCCGGCCAGCAGTCCCGCCCCGGTGCCGACGAGCGCCCAGACGGTGACCAGTGCCATCGCCGCTCCGGGCGAGCCCCAGGAGACCCCGAACGCGAGCCCGCCGATGCCGACGATCAGGGCCGACTGTCCCAGGGCGAGCGCCAGGTAGGCGGTGGCCTCCCCGACGACCAGGGTGCCGGCGCCGATCGGGGCGGCCAGCGCTCGACCGTAGACGCCGGACCGGCGGTTCTGCACGATCACGGCCCCGGCCGAGACCGCGTTGATGAACACGAACAGCACCAGCATGGTCGGTGTGCTGTAGCTGTAGCCGAGCGGCAGGTAGGAACTCTGGCCGTTCACGGTCCGGTGGGTGATGTCGACGGTGGGGGTGGTGCTCTGGGTGCCGGCGGCGAGGCCCAGGAGGCTGTCCGTGGCTCCGCCGGTCTCGGTGGCGGCGAAGCGGGCTGCTTGGAGCCGGCCGGCGTGGGCGTTCACAGTGGACCCCACGGCGGCGACCGCGGCCTGTCCGTTGGTGGCGGCCGGCGCGACCAGGACGGGCACGGTCACCGTGCCCGGGCCGGCGCCCGGCCGGTCGAGACCGGCCGGCACGACGACGACGGCGTCCAGTTCGCTGCGCCGCAGGGCGGTGCGGGCGGCGGATTCGTCGGGGTACTGGTGGGTGCGCAGCGCGGGGTCGTGGGTGAGGGCCGTGACGAGGTCGTGGGAGACCGGTCCGGTGTCGGCGGTCGCCACGATGCCGACCCGGAACTGGTCGAAGCCGCGCACGGTGACGCCGATGACCACGATGATCGCGACCGGCAGCAGGACCATGAAGAACAGTGCGCCGCGGTCGCGCAGGATGCGCCGCACGGTCGCCCGGGTGACGGCCAGGACTCCGGTGGCGGCGGTGTTCACGGGGTCCTCCTCCGGCGCACGAGCAGGACGGTGGCTGCTGCGGCGGCGCCCGAGCAGGCGGCGATGCCGAGCAGCGGCGGGCCGACGGCCGTGAGGCCGTGGACGCCCGTGCCGAGGTCGGTGAAGCCGCGCAGGGCCCAGCCGTTGGGGGTGAAGAGGGCGAGGCGCCGCAGGATCGGCGGCCCGGCGGAGGCGAAGACGAAGTTGCCGCCGAGCAGGACCAGGACGAAGACGACGACGGAGGAGAGCTGTTCGGCCTGGCGCTCGGTCCGGGCGACCGCGATGACGAGCGCGGTCAGGCACACCACCGCGACGGCCATGGCCACGCACAGGGCGGCGACGCCGAGTGGGTCGGCGTAGTCGGCACCGAAGACGAAGCGGGCGGCGACGAGGGTGGTGGCGAGGCCGGCCAGGCTGTAGGCGAAGGTGGACAGCGACTTGCCGAGCAGCAGCGCGCCGCGGCCGACCGGTGCTGCGGCGATCCGGTCGAGGGTCCCCTGGCGCTGTTCGGCGAAGTAGCCGCGGGCGGCGAAGCCGACGGTGAACAGGACGAAGAACATGCCCATGCTGGGGGCGAAGTAGCTCACGGCCTTGAGTGCGGTGCCGGGCAGGCCGTCGGCGCGTACCTGCTCGGGCAGTTGCAGTGCGGAGGCCTTGGCGGCCAGGCGCGGCAGGTCCTGCGGGACGCTGCCGGCGGCGAGCGCGGTGGCCACCGAGAGCCGGTCGGCGTTGACCTGGGCGACGTAGGATCCGCTCACCGCGTCGGCCACCCGGGCCTGGAGCGGGTAGTCGACGCTGTCCAGGACGGTCACCGGCTCGGGGGCGCCGCCGGTGAGGGCGGCGGTGAATCCGGCCGGGACGACGATCGCCGCCTGCTGCGTGCCGTGGCGGAGGGCCTCGGCGGCAGCGGCGCCGTCCGGGTACGGGTGGACGGTGACGGTGCCGGCCAGCTGCGGGCTGCGCAGGGTGTCGAGCAGTCCTGCGGCGGCGGCACCGTGGTCGAGGTCGACGACGGCGAGCTTGGCGTGGAAGGTCGCGGAGCCGCTGAACGCGAGCGACATCAGCCCGGTGATCAGCAGCGGTGCCAGGAAGACGATCACCCAGGCCGAGCGGTCCCGCAGCCGTTGCCGCAGGTCCTTGAGCGCGATGGCGAGAACGGCAGTCATGACGGTCACTCGCGCAGCGCGGTTCCGGTCAGGTGGAGGAAGACCGTCTCCAGGTCGGGCTCGACGACCTGGACGCTCCGGACCTGGACGCCGCAGGTGCGGGTGAGGTCGAGCAGCCGCGGCAGGAGGCTGCGTGCGTCGCGGACCACGGCGTGCACCGTGCCGCCGGCCTCACCGCCCACGTCGGCCCCCTCGACGCCCGGAAGGTTGCGGCACTGCTCGACGAAGCGGCCGAGATCGCCGGCGGCGACCAGCTCCACCCGGTCCTTCTCCGCCACCAGGGCGACGAGCTCGCGGGGCGTGCCCTCGGCGATCAGTCGGCCGTGGTCGATGATGCCGACGCGGTCGCAGAGCCGTTCGGCCTCTTCCATGTAGTGGGTGGTGTAGAGGACGGCCATGCCTTCGTTCCCGAACCGGCGCACACTGGTCATGATCGCGTGGCGGCTCTGCGGGTCGACCCCGACGGTCGGCTCGTCCAGGACCAGCAGGGTGGGGGAGTGGACCAGGCCCGCCCCGATGTTGAGCCTGCGGCGCATGCCGCCGGACAGCGAGTCCACCCGGTCGTCGGCCCGTGCCGCCAGGTCGATCAGGTCCAGCACCTCGTCGACGCGTCGGTCGAGCCGCCGGCGGGGCAGCCGGTACAGCCGGCCGAAGAAGCGCAGGTTCTCCCGCGCGGTGAGGTCCGGGTAGAGGGCGATCTCCTGCGGGACGTAGCCGATCAACCGCTTGGCGGCGCCCGCCGCGGAGTGCATGGTCCGTCCGGCGACGCGGACCGTGCCGCTGCCGGGTTCGAGCAGCCCGCACACCATCCTGATCGTGGTGGTCTTCCCCGCCCCGTTGGGCCCCAGGAGCCCGTACGTCTCCCCGAGCCGGATGGTCAGGCCGATGCCGTCGACGGCGGTGCGCGACCCGAACCGGCGGACCAGGTCCGAGCAGTCCAGCACCGACCCGGCCCGCTGTCCGGGCTTCGTCGTCGGCGCTGTGCCTGTGCTGCTCATGCGCCCAGCCTTCCCGGCCGTGCCGCCCGGTCGGAAGGGCCGGGAGGGTCTCTCCGGCCGGGCCCAACGGCCCCGGCACGGCGTGGACCGTCACGTCGCCGGACGTGGCGGGCCCTGGTGGGTCGTGTACGACGCCCGCCGCGCGGGTGGACCGTCCCCGGGTCTCGTCGCGAGGCGGGCCGTGGCCGGGCCGGGCGGGAGGACTCAGAGGAAGTTGAGAGGTTCACGGATCTGGTCGGGGACATGACGGGGCGTCAGTCTTGATGCGCGGACGTCAGGTTCGGCCGGAAGCCCTGCGGAGCCCGTTCGCGACGATCACGCGCCCGCACCCGGTCCGGGAACGCCGGGCCGGTCTCCTCGTACCCCACTCAAGGAGCTGTCGTGTCCGTACGTTTCTCAACGCTCGCCGACCGTATCCGCCCCACGGTGCTGGGGCTGTTCCGCATCGTCGTCTCCCTGCTGTTCGCGTGCCACGGCGCTGCGACTCTCTTCGGTGTCTTCGGAGGGGCGCACGGCAGGACGCCTGCGGTCGGGCAGTGGCCCGGTTGGTGGGCGGCCCTCATCCAGCTGGCCGCAGGGGCCCTGGTTCTGCTGGGGATGACGGTCCGCCCGGCCGCCCTGCTGTGCTCGGGCTCGATGGCGTACGCCTACTTCGACGTGCACCAGGAGCACGCGCTGTGGCCGATCCAGAACGGCGGCGAGCCGGCCGCGATGTTCTGCTGGGCCTTCCTCCTGATCGCGGTCACGGGACCGGGCCGGCTCGCGATCGGACCCGCGGTCCGGCGCCGAGTGCCGGGGCCGGTTGCGGCCGGCGCCTGAGTGCCACGTCCGGGCCGGGCCGACCCGGCAGGAACGTCGTGAGGCCGGGCCGACCCGGCAGGAACGTCGTGAGGCCGGGCCGACCCGGTGGATCGTGGGAGGCGGCGCTGTGGGAGCCGGCTCGCCGCCCCGGTCGGGTCTGCGGGCCGGTCGTGCGGGACGCGGGGTCAGACGACTCCGGCGTCGGTGCTCTGATCGGGGGCCCGGCCGGTGGCGGTGGCGGTGGCACGTGCGTGCCGGTGCTCGGTGTGGTGGCTGGTGGCGTGCCACCGGGCGGCCAGCGGTGTGCCGGCCAGTGCCAGGGCGAGGCCGGCGCCGAGCGCGGCCAGCAGCAGGGACCAGCGCAGCGCGGCGCCGCGGACGCGGGCGGTGCCGTGGCGGGCGGCCCGCAGTCGGAGGTCGGCGCCGATCAGGGCGGGCAGACGCCACACGTGGGCCAGGACGTGGACACCGGTTGCCGCTGCCCAGCAGACGAAGGCGGCCTTATGGAGGAACAGGACGGGGACCGTTCCGGTGTCGCGGCCGGCCAGGGCGAGGGCGCCGCCGGTGACCAGGACGGCGAGGGTGGTGGCGACGACGGCCGGGCCGAGGAGGCGCAGCAGCGGATGGGGCGGCCCCTGCCGACGGTAGGCGGGGGCGCCGGTGTAGTAGCGCACGATGCGGTAGCCGGTGCTGCCGAGCTTGAGGGCCACCGGGCCGGCCAGCAGCATGCCCAGGAAGAAGTGCCAGGTGAGGAGTCGGTCGAGGAACAGGACGGTCACGCCCTGGGCGCTGAGGAGCACCAGCAGGAGAGCGCCGGTGACGGCGGTCAGCCGCCGGTTGCCTTCGGGTCCGCCGAAGCGCGCCGCGGGGAGCGGCGCGGTGGTGCCCGTCGGTGCCGTGGTGCTGCCTGTCGAGCGCATGGGTGGCCCGCCTTCCGCTGGTGCAGGACCGCGCAGGGTGCGCGGGGACGGCGGCCCCGCTGGTGCGGGGCCGCGAGCAGTGTGCCGGGCCGGGCACTAAGAAGTGGTTCAGGTCACGTCCGGGTGGGACCGGCGGGGGTGCGTACCAGCCGCAGGGCCAGGACGGGGCAGGCCGCGACCGCGCGTCGGGCGTCGGCCAGGAGTTCACCGGGCACGTCGGACCGGGGCACGATCGGGTAGCCCCACTCGTCGAGGGCGACCAGTTCGGGCAGCAGTTCGGCGCAGAGCCCGCGGCCGTCGCAGGCGATTCGGTCGACGGCGAGCCGGTGGTGTCGGGTCACCGCCATCCCCCGCTCTCCGGCGCCACGGGGTCGGGTACCGCGAGGACCGTCCGGCGCCCGGCAGGGCCGCACGGTCCGTGCAGCACGTGGTGGTGCACGTCGTCGGCGAACACGTCCAGGGCGGTGGCGGCGAGCCGGGAGGCGCCGTCGGGATGACGGCAGGCGCCGCGGCCGGCCAGCAGCCCGGTCCGGTGCCGGAGCCGTTCGAGCAGGTGCGGGTCGGCGCGGCCGCCGGCCAGCCGGGCGAAGTCGTCCGCGACGGCGGGCAGCCCGAACCGGCACGGCCCGCACTGGCGCGCGCTCTGGGCACCGAGGTAGCCGAGCACCCGTGCCGTCTCGGCCAGGCCGCAGGTGTTCGCGGGCAGCGCGGCGAGCACGCCCGCGCCCGGTCCGGCACCGGCCCCGGCGAGCCCGGCGGGGCTGAACGCCAGGTCCGTCGCCGCGAGCGGCAGCCAGCTGCCGAAGTACCCGCCGACGAGGACCGCCCGCAGCGGCTCCGAGGCCCCGCCGGCCGCGTCGAGGACGGCCCGGACGGGGGTGCCGAGGGGGATCTCGCGGACGCCGGGGGCGCGCACCGCACCGCAGACGGTGACCAGGGTGGTCCCGGGCGCGTCCGGGGTGCCCGCGGCGCGGAACCACTGCGGCCCGTAGCGGGCGATGAGGGCGAGGTGGGCGAGGGTCTCCACGTTGTCGACGAGGGTGGGGCGCCCGCCCACGCCCTTTTCGAACGCCCTCGGCGGTGCGGCCGAGGGACGGGCGTCGCCGCCGTTCAGCCAGCGCACCAGCGAGGTCGCCTCGCTGGAGACGTAGTGGTGCGGCAGGGTGTGCACTCGGACGGGGAGCCGGTCGAGGCCGGCCCTGCGGCGTTCCTCGACGGCCGCGGTCAGCCGCTCCACCTGCCCGGGCCGGGTGCGGGCGAGGCAGAGGTGGACGGCGCGGGCGCCGACCGCGGTGGCGGCCAGAGCGGCGCCGTCGAGCACGAGGTGCGGTGCGAGGTCGAGCAGGGCCGCGTCCTTGCCGCTGGCGGGCTCGCTCTCCATGCCGTTGGCCACCACCACGGCCCGGCCGCGCCGTTCGGCGACCGACCGGAGCTTGCGGCCGGTGGGGAAAGCTGCTCCACCCCGACCGGTCAGTCCGGCCTCCTCGACGGCCCCGATCAGCCACGCCGCGGCCCGGCGGCCGGACGCCGTCGGCGCAGGCCCGTACCGCTGCAGGTGCTCGGCCAGGCCGGCCGGTGCGCCGGTGGCGTACCAGCCGTGCAGCAGTCGGGCGCCGTCCGGCCCGTCCGGGGTGTGCGGGGGCTGCGCGGCCGGAACGGCGGCGGGCTGCGGCCTCACCGGTCGGCTCCCGTGCCGGTGCCGGCCCGGCTGTCGCCGCCGTTGTCGCCGCCTCTGTCGTCGGTGGCGACCGCGTCCGACCGCGCGGCGCTGCCGTGGTGCGTCCAGCCGGTCCCGGCCGGACCGGCCGCCAGCAGCGCCAGCACCAGGACGGGCACGGCGGCCGCGGACAGGGCGGCCCACAGCCGGGCGGTCCGGTGGCCGGGGCCGGCCCGCAGCAGGCGCCACCACACCGCCGCCACCACGGAGACCAGACAGCCGGCCGTGAGGGCGAGTTGCAGGGTCAGCCGGGTGTCCGTCCCGGTGCCCGCGCCGTGGAGCAACGCCAGCGGCCACAACGCGTAGGCCGCCCAGTGGACCGCCTTCCACGCCCTGCGCCCGATCCGCAGCCGCAGCGCACTGGTCAGCAGGACGGCCAGCAGCAGGTCCACGGCCAGGGCTCCCAGACCCAGCCAGAACGGCCGGTAGGAGGAGGCGAACGGCACGAGGGCGTCCAGCCACGTCAGATGGACGAACGGGTCGGCGATCGCGGTCGCGATGTGGAGTCCGAGGAAGACCGTGGTGAGCAGCGAGAGGTTGCGGTGCAGTGCTCCGACCTCGAACCGGGCGATCCGCCCGGGCACGTACCGGCCACCGGCCGCGATCCCCAGGACGACGGTCGCCGTGAGCAGCAGCAGGGCGACGGTGCCGCCGGCCCTGGTCGCGTACCAGAGCGGGCTCGGTGCGGCGGCGAGTCGGACGGTGGCGAGTTGGACGGTGGCGCTCATCGGGGACCTCCCCGCGGGTCGGCGGGTGGCCGGGCGGGGGAGGGGTCCGCGGGCCAGCCGCCGACGACCACCACGGAGCCGTCGGTGCGCACCAGCCGGGCCGGCAGGCCGAGCCCGCGCAACCAGCCGAGGGCGCGCGCGCCGCGGACGATCGCCGCGGTGGCCGCGGTGTTCGCGTCCACGCAGCTCGCGGCGGCGACGCTGACCGTCCGCCAGAACGGGGCCGGGACGTCGCCGGTGGCGGGGTCCACGATGTGGTGGAGCGTACGGCCCCCGCGGCGCCAGCTCCGCACGGCGGTGCCCGAGGTGGCCAGGCCTCCGCCGGTGACGGACACCACCGGGCCGACCCCGTTCGGCGGGGCCGCGTGGTCGTCGGCGATCGCCACCTGCCAGCCGCCCGCCGGGGCGGGGCCGGCAGCCGCCAGGTCACCGCCGAGACAGACCAGCACACCGCACCCCGCCGCCCGCGCGGCGCGTTCGGCCGCGCGGTCCGCGGCCAGCGCCTTCGCCGTCGCCCCGAGGTCGAGGCCGGTGCCCGTGGGCAGGCGCAGTCGGCGCGTCGCGGGATCCCACGCGACGGTCCGCCAGCCGGCCGGTCGTACCGGGGTCACCGGGCCGACGTCGGCGGGGCGGACGGAGGCGAAGTTCCGGTCGTAGCCGAGCGCCGCCACCGAGGGGCCGACCGTGGGGTCGACCGCGCCGTCGGTGGCCCGCGCGGCCCGCAGGGCCGCGTCGATCGCCTCGGCGAACAGCGGCCCGGCCGTGACCAGGGCGGTGCCGCGGTTGGCCCGGGAGAGTTCGGAGTCGGGCCGGAACCTGCTGCAGGCGAGGTCGATCGCCGCGAGTTCCGCCCTCAGCACCCGTAGGGCCTCCGCGGTGCCGTCGGGGTCGGCCACCAGCAGCACCGCCGTCGTCCCCAGCGCGGGGAACGTCGTCGTCGAGTGCCGGACGGCCGGGGCGGTCATGACGCCCCCGAGGTGGCGGACGGCGCCTGGGAGGGCGGGGCGACCGGTGCCGGGGCCTGAGCCGGGGGCCGCAGGGTGCCCGACTGCGGGGTTTGCGCCCCGGACGTGGGCGCCGTGGCCGGTGACGAGGCCGTACCCGGCAGCTGGCTGCGGTACGCCGCGCCCAGGATGGCCGTGCCTGCGGCGGCCGTGGTCAGGACGGCGGCGGTGACCACGCCGACGCGCCGCAGTCCCCGGTCGCGCCGGCGGACGGCGGGGTCGTCGTGCAGGGGGTCGGAGTCCGGCATCGTGCACCTCCCGGCGGCGGCGCCCCGGCACCCGGCGTCGAGGGTGCGGGGTCGGCGGGGTCGCCTGCGTGTCATCCGGTTTCCAGCCTCCGCCACGGGAGGTCGGAATCCCGTTCAGAAATCCTTCGGATCCGGTAAAGACCGGCGCAGCGCCCGGGACGGCGGGCCGGAAGTGCCGTGGCACCGCCGGCACGGGCAGGCGCGGCCAGGCGCCCGGACTGACGAGAGGCCCGGAGGTCAGCCGGTCAGCCGGTCTGCTGGGCGGGGCGGCCGGGCTCCTGCCCGCGCGGCACGGTGGGAAGCTCCAGCACGACGGTCAGTCCGCCGCCCGGGGTCTCCTCCAGCCGGGCCGTGCCGCCGTTGGCGGTCGCCAGCCTGTGCACGATGGCCAGGCCCAGGCCGGTGCCGCGCGCCTGAGCGTTGCCGAAGCGCCGGAACGCGGCCGCCCGGGCTTCGGGGCTCATCCCCGGTCCGTCGTCGGCGACCCGCAGTTCCGTCCCGGGCCCGAAGGAGGAGGCCGCGGGTGCCGTCTCCAACCGGACGCGGCCCCCCGCGGGTACCGCGTCCAGGGCGTTGGCCAGCAGGTTGTCGAGCAGCTGTTCGAGATGGCCGCCGCCCAGGTACACGACGGGTCGGCCCGGGCAGTGTGCGCCGAGCCCGACCTGTCGTTCGGCGGCCACCGGCTCCCAGGCGGCGATCCGCTCCGCGACGACGTCGTCCAGCCGCACGGGGACGGGCGTCGGCACGGCGTTCTCCGCCCGGGCTGCGGCCAGCAGGCCGTCCACCAGGCGGGACAGCCGGGCGATCTCCTCCTGGGCGCCGGCGAGCTCGGCCGCGTCCTCGCCCTCGGCGTCCGCGGCCAGCAGGTCCAGCCGCAGGCGCAGCGCCGTCAGCGGGGTTCGCAGCTGGTGGGACACCTCGGCGGTCACCGCGCGGTGCCCGTGCACCAGGGCCTCGGTCCGGGCGGCCATGGTGTTGAAGGTGGCGGCGAGCCGGCGCACCTCCTCGGGCCCGGAGTCCGCCGGGGCACGGACGTCCAGCGCTCCCTCGCCCAGGCGGCGGGCGGCGGCGTCCACCTCCTGGAGCGGGCGCCCCACCCAGCGGGCCAGCCGCACCGACACCAGCGTCCCCAGGCCGAACCCGACGACGCCGATGAGCGCGAGCCAGCCCCAGACCGCGGCGATCCGGTCGTCCAGTGGGTCGGTGGACCGCACCAGGACGGCCACACCGACCGGGGCGGCCTCGTCGCCGATCGGCGTGGCCACCGTCAGCGTGTCGTCGGACCGCTGGGTGACGGTGCCCGGGTGGGCGAGGGCCGAGGCCGCCAGGCGGTAGGCGGTTCCGGAGGTTGCCGTGGTGCACGACGTGCGGGCGATCACTCGGCCGGCCGCGTCGTGGACGGCCGCGCATCCGCCCTCGTCCTGCGTGTCGTCGAGCAGTTCGCGCATGTCCGTGTCGGGCTTGTGATCGGAGAGGTGCTCCTCCGCAGCGGAGGCCAGGGTGCGCGCCGCGGCCTGTGCGGCGCCCCGGAACGACGTCTCCTCCCGCTGGGTCAGCAGCACGCCCAGCGGGACGACCGCGAGCACCAGCAGGACGGTGACCAGGGCCAGGACGGTCAGGGCGATCCGCCGGGTCATCGCTGATCAGCCCGGTTCGCCGAGCCGGAAGCCCCGGCCGTAGACGGTCTCCACCAGGCCGGCCACGCCGAGCTTGCGCCGCAGCGCGGCCACGTGGACGTCCAGGACCTTGGTGGGCCCGTACCAGTGCTCGTCCCAGGCCCGCTCCAGGATCTCCTGCCGGGAGACGACCCGGCCGGGGTCGGCGGCCAGGCACTCCAGGATGTCGAACTCCTTGGGGGTCAGGGCCACCTCCGTCCCCTCGACGGTCACCCGGCGCGTACGCGGGTCGACGACCAGCACGCCGTGCCGCAGCAGCTCCGGTTCGGCCGGGCGCGTGCGGCGGAGCACCGCGCGGATCCGGGCCAGCAGCTCGGCCAGGCCGAACGGTTTGACCAGGTAGTCGTCCGCGCCCTCGTCCAGGGCCGAGACCCGGTCGCTCTCCTCCCCCCGCGCGGTCACCACGATGATCGCCGCGTCGCCGCGCTGCCGAAGTCGGCGGCACACCTCGACCCCGTCCAGATCGGGCAGGCCCAGGTCGAGCAGGACCACGTCCGGCTGCGGCGTGACGGCGAGGGCCGCCCGGCCCGTTTCCACGGTCTGCGCCGCGTACCCGGCCCGCTGCAGGCCCCTGACCAGCAGCCGGGCGATCCCCGCGTCGTCCTCGACCACCAGGACCCGTACTGCCGCCGTGTTGTGCATGGCCCCAAGCCTAGAAGGGCGTCCCGGGGACCGGCCGCGCCCGGGCCGCCGTCGCCGCGGCCGCCGCCCTGGCCCCGGAGGCGGCCCGGACGATGACGCCGGGCCCGGACGGCCCGGACGGCCCGCCGGTTCGTCGGCCGCTCCGATGCGTACCGGCCGGTAGCCGGGAGGTCGGACCCCTCCGGCGCGTGAGGCCGGTAACACCGGCCGGACCGTCTCCTACGGCTGATCGTAGGCACGACGCCGCTGGTCGGGGCGGTGTCGGGACGCTTCCGCGGCGGCCGCCTACGGTGCGTGGTCGTACTGCGGGGCCTTGGGAGCCGGAGCGTGCCCCGCTAAGAATGGGCCGGTCATGCCTTGCCGCCCGCGCCACCAGCGGGCGGCACCCCCGTGCGGGCCCGGCTGATGCCCTGCGCGGTACCGGTTCCGCAAGGAGCCGCGCGACCCGGGCCCGCGAAAGAAGGTGCCCCGATGTCCGGCTACGTCCTGTCCGCCGTGCCCGCGCTCCACCCGCTGCTTCCGGCAGTCGGCCGCGTCCAGGCCTTCCTGGACTACTTCGCGGGCGTCTTCACCCTGCTGTCGCTCACCGCGGTGGTGGTGTGCGGCCTGGTCGCCACGGACCGGCTGCTGCTGACACCCCGGATGCGGGTGGCCGTGCAGTCGGCACACCGGGCGACGGCCGTCGCAGCCCTCGGATTCCTGGGCGCCCACATCGTGGTCAAGGTCGCCGAAGGGCACGCCGGCCCCTGGGCCGTGGCGGTTCCGTTCACCGGCGGTACCAGCGTCGAGGTCGCCCTGGGGACGGTGGCCGCCGACCTGATGGTGCTGGTGGCGGCCACCGGCGTGGTGCGCGCACGGTTCGCGGGCAGTCGCCACGCCTGGCTGTGGCGGGTCCTGCACTCCACCGCGTACGCCTGCTGGCCGGTCGCCCTGGCCCACGGACTGACCGCGGGCAGACCGGCACACGCCTGGGTGTGGTGGGGCTACGGGCTGTGCGCGGCAGCGGTGGCCCTCGCCCTGCTGGTGCGCACCCTCGCCGGCGCGGGCCGACGACGGGCCGCGGGCCTGCACCGGCGCGGGGCGCGCGCCCGCCGCCCCGCCACCGCGCGCGCCGTCACGTTCGCCGATCTCGCAGCCCGGGCCTCCCGGACGGACACCGGTGCCCGCCCCCTGGCCCGACCGGCCCCGTCCGCGGCCGGTTCCGCCACCGCGGTCCGACTGCCGCGCCGGCCCCGGCACGCCGGGCCGCCCACGGCCGGCCCGTTGCGCCTGGCCCGGCCGGGCGGTGGCCGATGAGCCGGGCGCCCGCGCTGCCCGAGGTGCGCTGGCTGGCACCCGCACGGCTGACGGCCGGCCTGGACCGCAGACGCCGGTTGGACCTCGCGGCGCACCGGTCCGTCCACCCGCTGCCGCCGCAGCCGTCCCGGGACGACCTGCTCGCGCTCGCCGAGCGCGTAGACCTGCGGGGCCGCGGCGGCGCCGGGTTCCCGTTCGCCCGCAAGGCCCGCGCCACCCTCGCGGCGTCCGACCGCTCGGATGCGCGCCCCGTCGTCGTGGTCAACGGCGCCGAGGGCGAGCCGCCCAGCGCCAAGGACACGATGCTGCTCGCCCGGGCGCCGCACCTCGTCCTGGACGGGGCGTGCGCGGCGGCGGCCGCGTTCGGTGCGGAGGAGATCGTGATCGGCGTCGCGACGGGCGGCCCCGGCGAGGAATCCGTCACCGCGGCGCTCGCCGAGCGCGAGAACGACCTGCCGTGCCCGGCCCGCCTGGTGTGCCTGCCCGAGCGGTTCGTCTCCGGCGAGTCCAGCGCCCTGATCCGCGGCGTGAACGGCCTCGCGGTCGCGCCGGGCACGGTGCGGGCCCGCGCTGCCGACGGCGGGCCGGGCGGTGTCCGGCGGCGCCCCACCCTGCTGTCCAACGCCGAGACGTGGGCCCAGCTCGCGCTGGCCGTGCGGCTCGGCGCCGCCGGGTACGCGGCGGTCGGCACCGCCGCGGAACCCGGCACCGTGCTGCTCACTGTCAACCGGCCCGAGGCCGGCTCCCTGGTGGTCGAGGTCCCGGCCGGGACGGCGATGGGACCGGTGCTGGAGGCCTGTGGCACCCCCGCGGACGAGGGCGTGCTCGTCGGCGGTTACCACGGAGCGTGGCTGCCCGGGCGGGACGCCGTCGGCGCTCCGCTGTCCCGGGCCGGCCTGGCGGGGCTCGGCGGCACCCTCGGCGCCGGAGCGATCGTCGCCCTCCCGGGGGACACCTGCCCGCTCGGCGAGATCGCCCGGGTCACGGCCTGGCTGGCGGGCGAGTCCGCCGGACAGTGCGGACCCTGCCGGCGGGGACTGCCCGACGCCGCCGACGCACTGGCGGCCCTGGCCGCCGGCGCCGCCGGGCCCGCGGTCCTGGAACAGGTCCGCGGCGCCCTCGGGGCGGCGCAGGGCGGCGGCGCCTGCTCGCACCCGGACGGCACGGCCCGCTTCGTCCTGACCGCGCTCGACGTCTTCGCGGAGGACGTGGCGGCCCACGTCTCCGGGCCGGGGTGCCGACGGCCGACGCTCGGGGTGCTGCCGCTGCCCGCAGCGAGCGGCCCGCGACTGGAAGTGGACTGGTCCCGGTGCGCAGGGCACGGCCTGTGCGCGGTCGTGGCGCCCGGGCTGGTCCGCCTCGGCCCGCACGGCTACCCCGCGTCGACCTCGATCCCCGTCGCGCCGTGGCAGCGGCACGCCGCGCGACAGGCGGTGAGCCAGTGCCCGGCCCTGGCTCTGCGACTGGACCGGCGGGGTTGACGGCCGTGCCCGGCGGCGCCGACCGCCGGCGGCCCGGCCCATGGGATCCCGGGACTCGGTGGACAGGAACGCAGCGTGCCGCCCATCCTCGGGCGGTGCCGAAGACCTGCCCGAGGACAGCCCGGTGGACACCGCCGCCGCACCCCTCGCGCTTCAGTCGGCTTCGAGGCGGTCGTTCGCTGCGGAATCCGACAGGCCCGCGCGGAGGAGCTTGTGGCCGAGGTCGATCAGGGCACGGGCGGCGGCGAACTCGTCGCCGATCTCGGGGACAGGCGGATCGTGAGGGTTGCGGTGGGCGGTGGTGCGTGTCTCCAGGGTGTTGTCGCCGGTGTCGAGGACGGCGTGGACCTTGGTGGTGTCGCCTTCCTCGAAGAGATCGAGGCGCAGACTCCAGCGTTTCGTGCGCATCGGTGTTGCCGTTCGTGTGCTCATCGTCGGGCCTCCTGGGGGCGCCGGGCCGAGGCGGTGCTCCGGTCCGGGAGACGGGGATCAGCTGCCCCGGTTGATCTCGATCTTGCGTGCGGGCTTCGTGGCCTCACCCACGGGTGCGCGGACGGTCAGGACACCCTGGTCGTACGAGGCGGTGACGTCCTCGTCCCGGACGCCCGCAGGGAGGCGGACGCTGCGGGTGAAGGCGCCGTAGCGGAACTCGGAGCGCTGCAGGGCCAGGGTGTGCGACGGGATGCCCGAGGCGGACAGGTTTCCCCCCGCCGGATCGATCTCGATCCGCCCGGGTCGCGACGCGTGCGGGTGCTCGAACCCGGCGGGCCGGCGCAGCAACATCCCGGCGGGGTGCGGGGCCTCCGCCGCGGTGAGGAAGATCCAGACCTGGTCGCCCTCGTATGGCTCGCGGGCCGTGGCCGACACGATGCGACCGGTGCCCGGCAGGACGTCCGGAGCGTGGCGGGTCACCGAGAGGGTTTGCCCGGCGGTGATGCGCACCGGCCGCTGGACGGTGCTGCGGGAATCGTCGGTCAGCACGGTCGTGCCTCCGGAACTCAGGGCCCGGCCACATGGTTCGGGCCTCCACTACCAACAGACCACCTCCGGGCGCGGGGCAGCAGGGTCGTTCGGCCCTCCGCCGGGCCCCGGCGGCCAGCCGACCGGGACTCCCGGGGCCGGGCCGGCGCGGGCCCGGGGCGCCCGGGCAGCGCCGGGCGGGGGAGGCCGTGCGCGAGGGCCCTGCGCCTCCCGGTGGCGCTGCACCCTGTGCAGTGCTGTGGGGGCATCAGGAGGAGGAAGGGCGGGTTCGGTGACCATCTGGAAGAGGGCGGAGTTCCACATCGGTGACCGCGCTCGCGGCTACCGCGAACCGGTCCACGGCACGATCGGGAGTGTCGTGGTCGTGACTGCTCAGCCGGCCGCAGCCTGCGACTGGAGATCACCGGCGATCACCGCAACTACCTTGGACAGCGGCGCATCGGACTTCCGTCCCGAGCTGTCCACCGATACCCGTGTCCTCCGTGCACCAGGCCGCACGGCCGGTGAGTCCGGGGCCGATGGGCCCTCGTCGAGCGTCGCCGACGCGGCGGATCCTTGACTCACCGGCGTTCCCCGCCGGGAGCAGGGAGGGGGCCCGAAGCAGGGAGTGAATCGCCATGTCCACCGAAACCGCCCTCACCGCCGCCGACCTGCACCTGCTGGCGGAAGCCGGAGGCCGGGCACCCTCGCTGCACAACAGCCAGCCCTGGCGCTTCCGCCCCACCCCCGACATGCTCGGCCTGGAGGTCCACGCGGACCACAGCCGGGCCGTCCCGGCCGCCGACCCCGACGGCAGGGCGCTGCACATCTCGATCGGCGCAGCCGTGTTCAACCTGCGGGTGGCCGCCGCCCACCTCGGCCGCGAGGCCACCGTTCGGCTGCTGCCTGCGGGGGAAGGCGCGCAGCCGCGCGCCGTGCTCGACCTCTCCGCCCCGGCCCGCTCACCGCGACCCTTCGGCACCGACCTCTATCCGGCCATCGTCAAGCGCCACTCCAGTCGTCATGCGTTCACCAACCGTGACGTTCCCGAGGCGGTCGTCGCCGACCTGATCACGGCGGCCCGGGACGAAGGCGTCACGCTCACGGCGCTGGAGGAGCACGGTGTGCGGCAGGTGCTCGCGCTCACCTCCGAGGCTGAGGCCCGGATCGCCGCCGACGTCACCCGCGAGGCCGAGACGCGCCGCTGGCTGCGCCTCGAACCCTCCTGCGACGGCATCCCGCTCGCGGCCCTCGGCTCGCATGACCGCGACGCCCGTGTCCCGATGCGCAGCTTCACGGGCCACCCGCCGCACCACGTCACCCCGGCCGACCGGTTCGAGGCCCTGCCCCAACTCGCCACCCTCACCACCCGCTTCGACGGTCAGACCGACTGGCTGCGGACCGGGCAGGCGATGGAACGCGTCTGGCTGCTCGCCACCGTCCACGGCCTGCGCGCCTCTGTCCTGCACCAGGCCGTCGAGATCCCCGACACCCGCTGGCGTCTGCGCGACCCCGCCGAGGGCCCCGCCCACGTCCAGCTGGTCCTGCGCCTCGGCTACGGCACACCCGGAGCCGCCAGCCCGCGCCGCCCGGTGGAGGACGTCTTGGACCAGGGCTGACGGGGCCGTTCGGCGTGGCCCGCCGCGTTCGGCCGGGCCCCGGTGCCGTGGTGATCGTGCGAGGCCGCTGACCTCCTGTCTTCGCGACCGGGTCCCCGAAGCCCTCGGGAGGACAGCGGTTCGTGCGTGCGGCGGGCGCCGCGGGCCGGAGGTCGGGATCGGCTCCCTGGTCGGGCATTTCCCCGACTCCCTGAAGCAGGGAGCGGGCAGTCCGGCCGAGGGCCTGGATCCGGGCCTCCGGCATCCCGACGCGTTCGACCGTGCTCTCGACGTCGCCTCCACGGGGGTGAAGCAGCCGGCGAACGGAGAGCTGCCGGACCGTGGACCCGAGCCGGATGGCCCCCGGCCCGGGGCCGCCCGGCCCGTGCGGGATCCCGTGACCCGGCGGACAGTGGAACGTAGCGTGCCGCCCACCCTCGGGCGGTGCCGGAGACCTGCCCGAGGACGGCCCGATGGACACCACCACCGCACCCCTCGCGGAACTGGACGAACAGGGCCTCGCCGCGCTCGTCGACGTCCTGCGACAACGCGGGTACACCGTGGTCGGACCCACCGCGCGGGACGGCGCGATCGTGCTCGCCGAGCTTGCCTCGGCCGCGGAGCTGCCGCACGGCTGGGGCGTCGAGGCCGAGGCCGGCACCTACCGGCTGCGCCCGCGCGCGGACCGGGCGGCCTTCGCCCATTCGGCCGGGCCGCAGTCCTGGAAGACCTTCCTGCACCCGCCCCGGGCCCGGCTCTGGCAGGCCGACCGGTCCGAGGACGGAACCGTCACCGTCCGTGAGGGCGACGACCCGCCGCCCCGATACGCCTTCCTCGGCGTGCGCCCCTGCGACCTGCGCGCGATCGCCGTCCAGGACCGGGTGCTGACCGGCGGCGCGTACGTCGACCCGGTGTACGGACCGCGGCGGGCCGGCGCCTTCATCGTCGTGGCCGAGTGCACCGAGCCGAGCGCGGTCTGCTTCTGCGCCTCGATGGGCACCGGCCCGGGCCTGCCCGGGGGATCGTCGTACGATCTGGCGCTCACCGAGACGGCCGAAGCGGACGGGCTCCGCTACACGGTGCGCGCCGGCAGCCCCGAGGGCGAGGAGGTCCTCGGTGAACTCCCCACCCGCCCCACCGACGGGGAGCGCGCCCGTACGGCCGTCGCCGAGGCCGCCGGGCGGATGGGCCGCAGCATGGACCCCACCGACCTGCGCGCGCTGATGGCCGGCACGATGACCGCCGAGCGCTGGGACCAGGTCGCGAACCGCTGCCTGACCTGCGGCAACTGCACCATGGTCTGCCCCACCTGCTTCTGCACCACCACCGAGGAGGTCACCGACCTCACCGGCGACCACGCCGAGCGGTGGCGCCGCTGGGACTCCTGCTTCGACCTCGACTTCTCCCACCTGCACGGCACCGGACCGGTCCGCACCTCCGCCCGGAGCCGCTACCGCCAGTGGCTGACCCACAAACTCGGCACCTGGCACGACCAGTTCGGCTCCTCGGGCTGCGTCGGCTGCGGCCGTTGCATCGCCTGGTGCCCGGTCGGCATCGACATCACCGAGGAGGTCACCGCGCTGCGCGCCGAGGCCGCGTCCTCCGAGGAAGCACCGTGATGCACGCGACCACCCCCGTCCCGTACCGGGTCCTGGCCCGGAGACGCGAGAGCGCCGACACCGTCACCCTCGACCTCGCCCCGGTGGGCGCCCCGCTGCAACCGTTCCGGCCCGGGCAGTACGCCATGCTGTACGCCTTCGGCACCGGCGAGATCCCGCTCTCCACCAGCCGGATCGACGGAACCGCACTCGGTCACACCGTCCGCGCCGTCGGCAAGGTCAGCGAGGCGCTCTGCCGGGCCGAGGCCGGCGACTGGATCGGCACCAGAGGCCCGTACGGCACGGCCTGGCGGACCCCGCCGGCCGGCAGCGACGTGCTGATCGTCGCCGGCGGCATCGGGCTCGCCCCGCTGCGCCCGCTGATCGAGGAGGTCCTCGCCCGGGCCGAGGCGTACGGGAGGGTCTCGGTTCTCACCGGCTACCGCAACCCCGGCGATCAGCTGTTCCTCGACGACCTGCCGCGCTGGTGCTCCCTCGCGGACGTCCGGACCACGGTGGACCGGCCCGAGCCCGGCTGGCGCGGAGCCGTCGGACTCGTCACGGGCCTGCTGGACGGCACCGACTTCCGGCCCGGGCGCTGCGCCGCGTACCTGTGCGGCCCCGAGGTGATGATGCGCGCCACCGCCCGGGAACTGCTGTGCCGGGGCGTGCCCGCCGAGCGGATCCGGGTCTCGCTGGAACGCAACATGCGCTGTGCGACCGCCTGGTGCGGGCACTGCCAGCTCGGCCCCGTCCTCGTCTGCCGGGACGGCCCGGTCTTCGCGTGGGACCACGCCGACGACCTGCTGTCCCTCCCCGAGCGGTGAGCGCCGTGGCCCGCACCCCGCGCCTGGCGGTCTGGAAGTTCTCCTCCTGCGACGGCTGCCAGCTCACCCTCCTCGACTGCGAGGACGAACTCCTCGCGCTCGCCGGGCAGGTGGAGATCGGCTACTTCCTGGAGGCCTCCAGCCGCGAACTGCCGCCCCCCTACGACCTCTCCCTCGTCGAGGGCTCCATCGCCACCGCCGCCGACCTGGAACGCATCCGGCGGGTCCGCGAGCAGTCCCACCACCTGGTGACCATCGGCGCCTGCGCCACTGCGGGCGGCGTCCAGGCGCTGCGCAACCTGGCCGGCCTGCCCGAGTACCAGGCCGTCGTCTACGCCCGCCCCGAGTACATCGACAGCCTCGACCGCTCCACCCCGGTCTCCGCCCACGTGCCGGTCGACCTGGAACTGC
Organism: Kitasatospora sp. NPDC048545; assembly: GCF_040651155.1. Taxonomy (NCBI): domain Bacteria; kingdom Bacillati; phylum Actinomycetota; class Actinomycetes; order Kitasatosporales; family Streptomycetaceae; genus Kitasatospora; species Kitasatospora sp. NPDC048545. The sequence continues at coordinate 50,107 of NZ_JBEZIQ010000040.1, read as the reverse complement.
GCGGCTGCCCGATCGACAAGCGGCAGCTGCTGGAGGTCGTCACCGCCTACCTGGCCGACCGCAAGCCGGACGTCCCCACCCACAGCGTCTGCTTCGAGTGCAAGCTGCGCGGCACCACCTGCGTCACCGTCGCCCACGGCACCCCGTGCCTGGGCCCCGTCACCCAGGCGGGTTGCGGCGCCATCTGTCCGGCGTACGGGCGCGGCTGCTACGGCTGCTTCGGCCCCATGGAGACGCCCAACACTCGCGCCCTGCTACCGCTGCTGCGCCGCGACGGAGTGACGGAGGCGGACGCCGCCCGGCTCTACCGCACCTTCAACGCCGAGGCCCCCGACTTTGCGGACGCGGCCCGGCAGGCAACCGAGGAGGAGGCCGGATGACCCACCGCACCGAGCGGCTGCTCACCGTCGGCGCGTTGGCCCGGGTCGAGGGCGAGGGTGCGCTGCACGTCTCCGTCCGCGACGGCGAGGTCGAGGACGTCAGGCTGCGGATCTACGAGCCCCCGCGCTACTTCGAGGCGCTGCTGCGCGGCCGCCGGTACACCGAACCGCCCGACCTCACCTCCCGGATCTGCGGGATCTGCCCGGTGGCGTACCAGATGAGCGCCTGCCGGGCGGTGGAGGACGCCTGCGGGGTCGCGGTGGACGGCCAACTCGGCAAGTTGAGAAGGCTGTTGTACTGCGGGGAGTGGATCGAGAGCCACACCCTGCACATCTACCTGCTGCACGCCCCCGACTTCCTGAACCTGCCGGACGTCCTTGCGCTGGCCCGCACCGACGCGGCCCTGCTCCAACGCGGGCTGCGGCTGAAGAAGGCGGGCAACGAGATCGTGGAGGTCCTCGGCGGGCGGGCGATCCACCCGGTGAACGTCCGGGTCGGTGGCTTCCACCGGCTGCCCACGAGAGACGAACTCGACCACCTGGCAACGGTGTTGGTGCAGGCCAGGGTCGACGTCGAGGAGACCCTCGGCTGGGTGGCCGGGTTCGAGTTCCCGTCGCTGACCATCCGGCACGAGTTCCTCGCACTCACCGAGCCCGACCGTTACGCCATCGAATCCGGTACGCCCACCGGCGCCCACGTCGGCCCGTTCGACGTGGCGGAGTTCGAACAGCACGTCCGCGAGCACCAGGTGCCGCACTCCACCGCCCTGCACGCCACGCTCGACGGCAGGCCCCACCTCACCGGGCCGCTCGCCCGCTGGAACCTCTCCGGCGAGCGCTTGCCCGCCGAGGTCCGCGCCCTCGCCACCGAGGCCGGGCTCGGCCCGCGCTGCGACAACCCCTTCCGTAGCATCCTGGTCCGCGCCGTCGAGGTTCTGTGGGCCGTCACCGAGGCGCAGCGGATCATCGAACAGTACGAACCGCCGTCCGGCCCGGCCCTGCCCGTCCCGCCGAGGGCCGGTACCGGGTACGGCGCCACCGAAGCGCCGCGCGGGCTGCTCTACCACCGGTACGACGTCGACGAGGACGGGCTGGTCCGACATGCCGTCATCGTCCCGCCGACCGCGCAGAACCAGACCGCGATCGAAACCGACCTGCGGGCCTTCATCCAGACCAGGCTGCACCTGGACGACGCCGAACTGACCCGGCAGTGCGAGCGGGCGATCCGCACCTACGATCCCTGCATCTCCTGCGCAGCGCACTTCCTCACCCTCGCCGTCGACCGCGGGTGACGGACGTGCATGCCGGGCGGATCGTCGTCATCGGAGTGGGAAACGAGTACCGTCACGACGACGGCGTCGCTGCAGCCGTCCTCGCGGAACTCTCGGCGGGGGGCCTGGCCGCCGACCGGCTCGCGCTCTGCGACGGTGAGCCCACCCGGCTGATGGAGCTGTGGGAGGGCGCGGACCTCGCCGTCGTCGTCGACGCGGTCCGCACGGGCCCGGGCGAACCGGGCCGCATCCACCTCCTCGCCGCCGACTCCGACCACGTGCTCGCCGACCCGCCGGCGGACGAGGGAAGGGCGGGCGGCACCCACAGCCTGGGCCTCGGACATGGAGTCGCACTGGCGGCGGTGCTCGACAGGCTGCCGCGCGAACTGAGGATCGTCGCGGTCGAGGGCGCCGACTTCTCCGTCGGGGAGGGCCTGAGCCGGGCCGTCGCCGAGGCGGTACCACGCGCCGCTGCCGAGGTCCGCCGCGCAGTGGACGAACATCGGCCGGAGGCGGGAAGAGGGGCGTGCGCGTTCTGAGGCCTCGGCGGTGCGCGGCGGGCGGCTGATGCGGTGGGTGCGGTCGGGCCCGAAGCCGTCGACCTGACGGTCAGCCGTCACGTCGTTCAGCAGCGCATGGACCAGATGAGCGATGGGGCGTCACGCCAGGCCTGGCTTGCATGGCGTGACCGCTGGCCTTGCAGGAGCGCCGTTGTGCGGTACTCCGTGGTGGTGGCGGTCGACGAGTGGCCAACAGGGCGGGGCCGCGACCGGATGGGTCACACAGGCAGCCCGTCGCAGTGGCCGGCCCATGTTGGTCATCCGTGCCGGGGCGGCGCACGCCGCCGAGCCGGTGGAGCCCGACGAGGGCCCTGATCCTTTCCATGGCCGGTGCCCCGCTGACGGCCGTGGTCAGTGCCTGGCGTGCGTTGTCCTCGAAGTCGAAGGACTGAAGACCGGGCGCGGGCCAGCCGTAGCCGACCGGGTACTGCCAGGCGATCACGGCGTCCACGACGGCCCTGGTGACTGCGGCGTACAGGACCGCCCAGTCCAGTGCGGTCCTGGACGCTGCGGAACCGTCCACTCCGACGACGACCCGGTCCGATCGTTCGGACATCCCGTTCATCATTCGCCTCCATGGACGTGTCGTCCTACGGCGCTGCCGGCGACAGGAGCGGACGACTGGTGGTCGGGGCGTTCCTGCCGGTGCGCCCCCTGACCCGGTCCCGTGCGGGCACGGACTGCTCGCTGGCCGGACGGTGGGTCAGCGGTTCTGTTCGGCCTTCGCCACCGCGTGCTTCACGGCGGCGAAGCTGTCCGGGGTGACGGAGATCGAGTCGATCCCGGCCTGGACGAGGAATCGGGTGAAGTCCGGGTCGTTGCTGGGACGTTGGCCGCAGAGGCCGACGTGGCGTCGGGCTGCGTGGGCGGTGGCGATCAGGGACTCGATGCCGCGGGTGACGGCCGGATTCCGCTCATCGAAGAGGTGGGCCAGCAGACCGGAGTCACGGTCGACGCCGAGGGTGAGCTGGGTGAGGTCGTTGCTGCCGATCGAGAAGCCGTCGAAACGCTCGGCGAACTGCTCGGCGAGCAGGATGTTGGCCGGAATCTCCGCCATCACGTACACCCGCAGGCCGTCGGTCCCCCGGGCGAGTCCGTTGTCGGCCATCACGGCCAGCACCCGGTCGGCCTCCTGCGGGGTGCGGCAGAACGGGATCATCACCACGACGTTGGTCAGCCCGAGCTCGTCGCGCGTCCGGCGCAGGGCCCGGCATTCCAGGGCGAAGCCCTCGCGGTAGCCCGGATCGTAGTAGCGGCTCGCTCCGCGCCAGCCGATCATCGGGTTGGCTTCGACCGGCTCGAAAGGGGCGCCACCGATGAGCCGGGCGTACTCGTTGGTCTTGAAGTCGCTGGTGCGCACCACGACCGGGTCCGGCCATCGGGAGGCTGCGATCCGGGCGACGCCGTGGGCGAGCCGGTCCACGAAGTACTCGGTCCGGTCCGGGTAGCCGTAGGTCAGCTCGTCAACGAGCCGCCGGTCCTCGGGCGACAGCCGCTCGGGGTGGACCAGCGCCATCGGGTGGACGCGGACCTGGTGGGCGACCACGAACTCGGTGCGGGCCAGACCGACACCGTCCGCGGGCAGCCGCCACCAGCGGAACGCGGCCCCGGGGTCGGCCAGGTTGAGCATCACCTTGGTCCGGGTGGTCGGTAGCGAGCCGAGGTCGGTCTCGGTCGCCTCGTACGGGACGAGTCCCGCGTAGACGTGGCCCTCCGCGCCTTCGGCGCAGGAGACGGTGACCTCCTGCCCGTCGGTGAGAACGGCGGTCGCCGAGCCGGTGCCGACCAGGGCCGGCACGCCCAGTTCGCGGCTGACGATCGCCGCGTGCGAGGTCCGGCCGCCGTGGTCGGTGACGATCGCGGAGGCCCGCTTCATCAGCGGTTCCCAGTCCGGGTCGGTGATTCCGGTCACCAGGACGGCGCCCTGCGGGAAGCGTTCCAGGCCGACCGGTTCGGCCAGTGCACACACCGACCCGGCGCCGATCGCCTCCCCCACGGCGATGCCGTCCACGAGCCGCTCACCGGCACCGGTCAGCCGGAAGCGGCGGAGTACCTCGCCGCGGCGCCGGGACTGCACGGTCTCCGGCCGGGCCTGGACGAGGAACAGCTGACCGGTGATGCCGTCCTTGGCCCACTCCAGGTCCATCGGACAGCCGTAGTGCTCCTCCACGGCCACCGCCCATTCGGCGAGGGTGCGGATGTCGCCCTCACCGAGCACCGGCCGGGACCGCTCCCGGGCGTCGGTGTCGACGGTCGTGGTCGAGCCGTTCTCGCCGTACACCGCCTTGCGGCGCTTCCCGCCCAGTTGTACCTGCACCACGGGATCCAGGTGGTGGTTCTTGAGGACGGGTTTGAACACCGTGTACTCGTCCGGGTCCACCTGGCCGCTCACCACCGTCTCGCCCAGCCCCCAGGCCGCGCTGATGACCACCACCCCGGGGAAGCCGGTCTCGGTGTCGAGGGTGAACGCCACGCCCGCGCCCGCGAGGTCGGAGCGCACCATCAGCTGCACGCCGACCGACAGCGCCAGGGAGAGGTGGTCGAAGCCCATCCGCTCCCGGTAGTCGATCGCCCGGTCGGTGAACAGCGAGGCGAAGCAGCGGTGGCAGGCATCCAGAAGGGCGGCGGAGCCCCGGACGTTCAGGAAGGTCTCCTGCTGGCCGGCGAAGCTCGCCTCCGGCAGGTCCTCGGCCGTGGCGCTGCTGCGCACGGCGACGTCGGGGTCCTTGCGTCCGGCTTCGCGGGCGAGGTGCTCGTAGGCCGCCACGACCTCGCGTCGGAGGGCGGGCGGCAGCGGGGTGGCCCGGACGGCGGACCGGATCGCGGCGCCGATCTCGGGCAGTGGTGCGCCTGCATGGAGCCGGCCGACCTGTTCGGCGATCCGCTCGTGCAGGCCGCCGGTGTCGAGGAGTTCGCGGTAGGCGTCCGCAGTGGTGGCGAAGCCGTTCGGCACCCGGACCCCTGTCGGGCCGAGGCCGTTGATCAGCTCGCCGAGCGAGGCGTTCTTGCCGCCCACCAAACCGACGTCCTCCCGGCCGAGCTCGCGGAAGGGGATGACACGGCGCATGGGTTCCTCCAGGGCGCGCTGGCAGGGTGGCCCGGTGGCGCCGGACGCGCCAGGGGTTCCGTCCCTGCCAATGTCCGCCCGGGTGGGGCGTCGCGCCGAGGGGCGGACGCCTTCGGAAGCCGGCCCGGTCGGTCCTCCCCGGAGGGCCGGTCGGCCCTCCGCGGCGGGCGTCGGTACCCCCAGGACTCGCCCAGCGGTGTTCACCGCTTCCGGTGAGGAAGAAGCCACCCATGACCAGCACGGCCGAGATCAGGCCGAGGAAGCCCCAGGCCCGGGCGAGCACGGCCGGCCGGATCACCTTCTCCGAGCGCGGCCGGGGCGGCCGGTCCATGAGGCCCGGTTCGGCACGCTCGCGACCGAGGGCGAGGGCCGGAAGGGTGTCGGTGCCCAGGTCGATGGCGAGGATCTGCATCACCGTCAGGGGCAGTGGCACGGCACCGCCGGCGAGTTGGCCGGCCGTCGTCGGTGCTCGCGGATCACCGTCGCCTCGTCGGGAAGGAAGCTCGCCAGGGCGTCCACCGCGCGTTCGGCCTGCCGCTCCTGCGCGAAGGCCAGGAGGGCGTTCAGCCCGATCACCGCGAGGATCGCGCCCGTCAGGTTCGGGGCACCACTGACGGCCGCCAAAGCGGCGGCGCAGGCCAGGAGCAGGGCGAGGGGGTGGGTGAACTGGCGCGCCAGCTCGCGCGGCCGGCGGCGGCCTTCGCGGCGTACGAGAGCATTGGGTCCGTACACGGTCAGTCGGCGGGCCGCCTCGCGCTCGCTCAGTCCGTCCGGCGAGGTGCGCAGATCGCGGAAGAGCAGGTCCAGGGGCTCGCGAGGTTCCGGAGCCGCTCCGTCGGCTGCGGACGGAGTGGCCGGAAGTTCGGCCCGGACGCTGCCGGCCATGGTCAGCCCCGTTCGCCCGTCCCGGAGACGTCGGCACCGGGTACGACGGCCAGGTGTGCGCCGGCAGGTGTCATCACGTCCTCCACCGGGTGGTCCTGTCGGTCTTCCTCCCACCTCAGGAAGGACGACCGACCGGGCAGCAGGGCCGACCGGCCCCCTCGCCGGTGCCGGTTCGCGCTTCGCGAGCCGGGGCGTGTCTACGGGCTGCGATAGCCGCCCCCGCCCGGGGTGCGGATTTCCAGGGCGTCGCCGGCCGCGACATCGGCGCTGCCGCAGCCGGGCAGGTCCTCGACGGTGCCGTCGGCGCGCAGAATGCGGTTGGCGCCGAGGGCGCCGGGGGAGCCGCCGTCGAGTCCGTACGGGGCGACGCGTCGGTGGCCGGAGAGCACGCTGACGGTCATGGGCTCGCGGAAGCGCAGTCGGCGCAGTGCGCCGTTGCCGCCGTGCCGGCGGCCGGCGCCGCCGCTGTCGGGGCGGACCGCGAACTCCTCGACGAGGACCGGGAGGCGCCACTCCAGGACCTCGGGGTCGGTGAGGCGGGAGTTGGTCATGTGGGTCTGGACGGCGTCCGCTCCGTCGAAGTCCGGGCCTGCGCCCGAGCCGGAGGCGATGGTTTCGTAGTACTGGTGCTCGGCGTTGCCGAAGGTGAGGTTGTTCATCGTGCCGGAGCCTTCGGCCTGTACGCCGAGGGCCGCGTAGAGCGCGCCGACGATGGCTTGCGAGGTTTCGACGTTGCCGGCGGCGACGGCGGCGGGGCACTCGGGGGCGAGCATCGAGCCGGGTGGGACGACGATCCGCAGGGGCCGCAGGCAGCCGTCGTTGAGCGGGATGTCGTCGTCGACGAGGGTGCGGAAGACGTACAGGACGGCGGCGGTGACGACGGCGGAGGGGGCGTTGAGATTGCTGTCGAGCTGGGGGGAGGTGCCGGTGAAGTCGATGGTGGCGCTGCGGTCCTGGCGGTCCACGCGCACGGAGACGGCGATCACGGCGCCGGAGTCGGTCTCGTAGCGGTAGGAGCCGTCGGTCAGGTCGGCGATGGCCCGGCGCACGGCCTGTTCGGCGTTGTCCTGGACGTGTCGCATGTAGGCCTGGACGACGGCGAGGCCGAAGTGGTCGATCATTGCGTCGACCTCGTGGACGCCCTTGCGGTTGGCGGCGATCTGGGCCCGCAGGTCGGCCAGGTTGGTGCTCGGGTCGCGGGACGGGTACCGGGCCTCGGTGAGCAGTCGGACGGTCTCCTCCTCGCGAAGCCGACCGTCCACCACCAGTGGCCAGTTGTCGAAGAGCACGCCCTCCTGGTGGATCTCGTGGCTGTCGGCGGGCATCGAGCCGGGGGCGGTGCCGCCGATCTCGGCGTGGTGGCCGCGGGAGGCGACGAAGAACAGGAGTTCGTGGCCGTCCGGGTCGAAGACCGGGGTGACCACGGTGATGTCGGGCAGGTGGGTGCCGCCGTGGTAGGGGTCGTTGACGGCGTACGTGTCGCCGGGGCGCAGCTGCGGGCCGCGCCGGCGGATCACCTCCTTGACGGTGGTGCCCATCGAGCCGAGGTGGACCGGGATGTGCGGGGCGTTGGCGACGAGGTTGCCGTCCGGGTCGAAGAGGGCGCAGGAGAAGTCCAGCCGTTCCTTGATGTTGACCGACTGGGCGGTGGACTCCAATCGGGCGCCCATCTGTTGGGCGATCGCCATGAAGAGGTTGTTGAAGACCTCCAGCAGAACGGGGTCGGCGGTGGTCGTGACGGCTCCCTCCGTGCGTGCCCCGACGTGGTCGACCAGGAGGTGCCCGGCGACGGTGACGGTCGCCTTCCAGCCGTCGTCCACGACGGTGGTGGCATTGGTCTCGGCGATCACGGCCGGGCCGTCCACGGTGTCGTCCGGTCGCATTGACTCGCGTTCCAGCAAGGGGACTCGGCGCCATTGTCCGCCGGTGTACAGGGACACGGTGGCGGGCTCCGAGGGCTCCGTGGGCTCTCCGGAGGTGGGGGAGAGCGCGTCGAGCTCCGGTTGCTCGGTGAGGCCGGTGCCCTCGACGGCGAGGGCCTCGACCACCAGCGGGCGGTCCATCAGGAAGGAGTAGGCGGCCCGGTGACGCTCCTCGAACTCGGCCTTCATGTCGGCCGGTTCGCCGAGCGGGACGCCGATCGTGGTGTCGGTCCCCTGGTAGCGCAGCCGGGCCCGGTGCGTCAGGCGGATCCGTTCCTCCGGGACACCCTGGTCGAGCAGTTCGCCGGTGGCGGCCTGTGCCAGTTCGTCGGCGCGGGCGCGTACGGAGGCCATCTCCTCCTCCGCCAGAGGCCTTTCGACGGCGTGCTCGCGCAGGACGGTGGTGTCGGCCAGGCCGATGCCGAGCGCGGACAGCACCCCGGCCATCGGGGGCACCAGCACCGTGCGGATGCCCAGCGCCTCGGCGACCGGGCAGGCGACCTGCCCGCCGGCGCCGCCGAAGGTGGTGAGCGCGTAGCGGGTGACGTCGTGGCCCTGTTGGACGGAGATCCGCTTGATCGCGTTGGCGATGTTGCCGACCGCGATCCGCAGGAACCCCTCGGCGGCCTCCTCGGCCGTTCGGTCGCCGATGGCCCCGGCCAGTTCGGCGAATCGACGTCGAGTCCGATCGAGGTCGAGCGGCTGGTCGCCGTCCGGGCCGAAGACGTGCGGGAAGTGTTCGGCCTGGACGCGGCCGAGCAGCAGGTTGGCGTCGGTGACGGTCAGCGGTCCGCCGTTCCGGTAGCAGGCGGGGCCGGGGTCGGCGCCGGCCGAGTCCGGTCCGACCCGCAGGCGTCCACCGTCGAATCGCAGCACCGAGCCGCCGCCCGCCGCGACGGTGTGGATGGCCAGCATGGGGGCCCGCAGCCGCACTCCGGCGACCTGGGTGGTCACCACCCGTTCGTACTCGCCCGCGAAGTGCGACACGTCCGTGGAGGTGCCGCCCATGTCGAAGCCGATCACACTGTTGTAGCCTGCCAGCCGAGACATCCGCACCATACCGACGATCCCGCCGGCCGGGCCGGAGAGGATGGCGTCCTTGCCCCGGAAGTGCCCGGCCTCGGCGAGACCTCCGTTGGACTGCATGAACATCAGCCGGACACCGGCCAGTTCGTCCGCCACCTGCCGGACGTAGCGGCGCAGGCCGGGATTGAGGTAGGCGTCGACCACGGCGGTGTCCCCGCGCGGCACCAACTTCATCAGCGGGCTCGCCTCACTGGACACCGACACCTGGTCGAAGCCGAGTCGCTCGGCGAGCCGCGCGATCTCCTGCTCGTGCGCGGGGTGCAGGTAGCTGTGCAGGCAGACCACGGCGGCGGAGCGGATGCCGTCGCGCAGACAGCCGCGCAGGTCCTCGGCGAGCCGGTCGAGGTCGGGCGGGCGCAGCACCTCGCCGTCGGCGGTGATCCGCTCGTCCGCTTCGACCACCCGGGCGTACAGCGGCTCGGGCAGAGTGATCTCGCGGGCGAAGATCTGCGGCCGGTTCTGGTAACCGATGCGCAGGGCGTCCGCGAAACCGCGGGTGATGACCAGGACAGTGGGCTCGCCGGTGCGTTCCAGAAGTGCGTTGGTGGCCACCGTGGTGCCCATCCGGACCGATTCGACGTCCGCTTCGAGATTCGCGTCGGGCGGCAGCAGGGCCCGGATTCCCGCCACCGCGGGATCGCGGTAGCGGGCCGGGTCGTGCGAGAGCAACTTGTGGGTCAGCAGCCGGCCGTCCGGCGCCAGCGCGACCACGTCGGTGAAGGTCCCGCCGCGGTCCACCCAGAACTGCCAGCCACGTGAGGCCATGACCGGTTCCCTCCGCCGAGCGGCGTGGCACGCCGTGCACGAGTGGCCCCGGCACGAGTATCCGACCGGGCGAACCAGCAGGGCAAACGGAACATACTGGTCCTGCCGGCTGACCTGGGAGGCAGCGATGACGATCACGACGGTGGGAGTACTGCGGGAGACGGCAGCCGGCGAGCGCCGGGTGGCCCTCGTACCCGACCTGGTGCCCGCCGTGGCCCGCCTCGGCACGACGGTCCTGATCGAGCCCGGCGCCGGCGCCCTGGCCGGACACCACGACGCCGCCTACCGCACCGCGGGGGCCGTGCTGGCCGGGCGCGCCGAGCTGCTGAGCCGCGCGGACGTGCTGCTCGGCATCCACCCGCCCAATGTCGACCCGGACCGCGACCTGCGCCCCGGGCAGGTGCTGGCCGCACTGCTGCAACCGCAGCGGATCCCGTACCTGGTCCGGAAGTGGGCGGACCGGGGCGTGACGGCGATCGGCCTCGACCTGGCGCCCGACCTACCCGCCGCGTACCCGCTGGACGCCGACGCCTCGCAGGCCAGGGTGGCCGGCTACCGGGCGGTGCTGCTCGCCGCCGGGCGGTTGGACCGTTGCCTGCCGCCCTGGGGTACGCCGGACGGGCTGTTCGACCCGGTCCGGGTACTGGTGGTCGGCGCGGGACACGCGGGCCTGCAGGCGATCGACACGGCCCGCCGCCTGGGTGCGCCGGTCGACGCGGTCGAGCTGCGGCGCCGCGAGCGTGCTGCGGTCTCCACCGTGGGCGCCGACCTGCTCGACCTGCCCGGGCTTCCCCCGGTGGCGGACGACCGGGAGCTTTGCGAGTCCCTCGACCACGAGCGTCCGGCGTGGATGGCCGGGCTCGCCGAGGCAGCTGGTCGGTACGACGTCGTGGTCTCGGCCCTCGCTCTGCCGGGCCGGATGCCGTCGGTCCTGCTCCCCACGGCGACGGTCGCGCGGCTGCGGCCCGGTACGGTGCTCGTGGACCTGGCGGTCGGCCCGGAGGGCGGCAGCATCGAGGGAGTCGTGCCGGACACCACGACACTGGTGGGCGACGGGGTGACGGTGATCGGCGCCGGGGAACTCGCCGCCCAGGCACCCACGACCGCCTCCCGTGTGTACGCCCACAACGTGCTGGCCCTGCTCGAACGTCTGACGGGCGCCGGTTCGCCCGCAGCAGACCCGGTCCTCGGCCCGATGCTGGTGACCCACCGCGGTGCCGTACGCCACGAGCCGACCAGTCTGCTGCTCATGAAGGCGACCGCCCTCGCCGGACTCCCGTGAGGCCTCAGACGCCGACGTGCGAGAACAGCGTGGCGTGGCGGGCGATCGCCCCGGCCCGGTCGGCGCACTGCTGGTAGCAGCAGGACAGCAGCACGAGGTCGGTGACGTCGACCGGATCCGCCTCTTCCTCGCGGAACCCCTCGTCGTGGAGCAACAGCTCGTACAACAGTCGCTGCCGCTGTCCGACCTCGTGCAGCGAGGTCAGCACATCGGCGACGCCCTCGGGTGTCCCGGACTCCAGGACGTCGGCGGACCGGGCGACCAGGTCCAGAGCGGCCACGGCGAGCCCCTGAACCGGAGCCCGGAGCCGCTCGCGGAACGGCTCCCGTTCCTGGCGCGCCCACGCCGCCTCCAGCAGGCGCTCGGCCAGCCGCCCGAGCGCCTCCACCTCGCACCCCACGTGGACGCCCAGGACGACCCCGGCCCTCCCGCCGGGCGCCTCGGCGGCATCCTCCTCGATTCGGGCCAGCAGCTCCGCCAGAGCCTTCTCCGCAGCCGGAATCCCGTCCCCGCCGTCGGCCGGTCCGGTCAGTACGGCCGTCGTGCCGGCCAGAGCGGTGTGCGCGAGCCGCACCAGCCCGGCCAGCTCGCCGACCAGGGTGCGGTACTTGCTGTCTCCGCCGTCGGACATGCCGCTCACTCCGTCCTGCAGTCCTTCGACCAGTCTCGCCCCGTCGCCGGTCCGCCGTCTCGGCCACGTGGCCTCGACTGATGTCCGCGCCACGTGGTGACCCCGTTCGCCGGGGAGTCGCGCACGGTGCTCGGCGACCGGACTGGCAGCCACCTCGACGTCGGTCGCACGGAACCGGGGCTGTCCGGAGCACCTACCGCCGTGGTGGCGCTCCCGGACGAGTAGGCGCGCGCCGCGGCGAGGTCAGCCCGCCGGTGCTGCCTGCCCTGCAGGAGAAGTCCGAACGGCGAGGCCTGCGAAGGCTGTTCGGTCGCTGATCGCGCCCAGGCGGTGTGAGGGGAGACCCAGGAGCAGGCCCGAAGGTGAGCCGTCGCCGGCAGCCGGCTCTCCTACCCGTTCAGACCAGCCCGGCGCCCCAGGCGCGGGCGCGGTCGAGTTCGCCGGCGCGCAGCGGGCCGTCGTTCCCCTCCACGATGAAGCCCTCGGGTTCGGCGACCACGTCGTAGTGGTGGTGGGAGAGCCGGTGGGCGATGCCGTTGGCGGCTCCGCCGGCCCGGGGCATGTCGACCCGGGTGTCGAACGCGGCGGCGTAGGTACCGGATTCGGTCTCCGGAAGATCGCGGAACCAGGCCCGCAGGCCCGGACCCTCGACTGTCTCCCGTGCTTCGGCGGCGGCCTCCTCGCGGCCCTCCTTGTGTCCTTCGGCAGTGGCGGCCATCCGGCGGCTCAGCCCGGAGGACATGCCGTGCATGTGCGTCGGTCCGCCGACCACCAGCAGGTCCGCGGAACGGGTGACGTCCGCGCTGACCTCGGCGACCGGGAGGCAGTCGACGGCCGCTCCGGGGTCGGCCTCGTGGACGCCCTCGGCGATCGCCTCGGCGATCTCCCGGGTGTTGCCGTACATGCTCTCGTACACGATCACGGTGTGCATGGTCTCCACCTTCCGTCATCTTCAGTCTTGCCCCGGAATTCCAATGCTCCGCTGGGCCGGTCGGCCCGGACCGGGGCGCCGGTCGGTCCCGTCAGCCGTGCGGGACGATCACGACCGGGCAGTGCGCGCGGTGCAGCAGTCCGTGCGGGACGGAGCCGAGCCGCATGCCGGTGAAGCCGCCGCCGCCCCGGCGGCCGACGACCACGGCGAGGGCGTGCTCGGAGGCCCGGGCGAGCTCCTCGACCGGGTGGCCACGCACCAGCTCGTGGGTCATGGACAGGTCCGGGTGGGGTTCGCGGCGCCCGGCGGTGGTCTCGAAGAGCATCCTGCGGAGGGCCTGTTCCGCGGCCGACTCGTCGAGGTGGACGACCGGTTGGCGCTGCCAGACCGACACGACGCGCAGGGCGGCGCGCCGTTCGGCGGCGAGGTCCACGGCGAAGTCGACCGCTGCCGTCGAGGCCGCGCTCCCGTCCACACCGACGACCACGTACGGCGGGTCCTGGGTGGTGTGCTCGGGGTCGCGGACCACGACGACCGGGCAGTGCGCCCGGGCGCTCACCGGGACGGCCACCGAGTAGGTGCTCAGCGCCTCCGCGGCCCGGCTCAGTCGGCGGGAGCCGAGGACGACGAGCGCGGCGTGACGGGATTCGCGGCACAGCGCCGGCGCCGGGACCTCCTCGGCCACGAAGGTGGTCACGGCCAGTTCGGGGTGCCGTTCCCGGGCGAAGACGGCGGTCCGGTCGAGTTCCCGGTCGGCCCGCTCGCGAAGCGCCTTGTGGTACCGGCCCTCGTCGAAGGGCCGGAACTCGCGGAACATCGGTGGGACGGCGTGCACCAGGCGCAGCGACAGACCCCGGCGGTCGGCCTCGTCGGCGGCCCAGGCGGCGGTCATCCGGCCGGTGCCGTCGGCGTCGACTCCGAGAACGACCGGGCGGCCGGGGCCGTCGGAACTCGCGGATGTCATGGCGTCCTCCTCGGTTCGGCAACGTCGGTTCGGCAAGTCGTCACCTCGTACAGGTCGGTGACCAGGGCGTTCGACATGGCGTCAGATCCCTTGCCTGCGCAGCCGGGCCACCGCGAACCCGACGAACCCGGCGGCCGCGGGTGCGGCGAGGTCGCTCCAGGACAGCGGCGTGGTGTCCAGCAGGTCGCGCAGGAACGGCAGGTAGAGGGCGGCCGCCGCGAGCGCGGCGGAGGCGAGCACGGCCAGCGGGAGGAAGAGGTTCGCGCGGGTCAGCAGCCGTTCGCGCAGACCGAGGACGACGCCGAGCTGGGCGGCCAGCAGGGCGAGGAACAGGACGGTCTGCCAGGGGCGTTCGCCGTTGCGGGCCCAGATCCCGGCAGCGAGGGAGGCCGCCGCGACGACGAGGCCGAGCAGCAGCACCCACTGCCACACGCCGGAGCCGAGGATGTGCTGGTGCGGTGGGCGCGGGGGCCGGGTCATCGCACCGGGGGAGACCGGCTCCGCTCCCATGGCGACCCCGGTGAGGCCGTGGGTGAGCAGGTTGATCCAGAGGATCTGGCCTGCCCGCAGCGGCAGCGCGAGGCCGAACAGCGGCCCGGCCAGCATCACCAGGATTTCGGCCGCGCCGCCGGCCAGCCCGAAGACCAGGAAGCGGCGGATGTTGTCGTAGACGCGGCGGCCCTCCTCCACCGCGCCGACCACGGTGGCGAGTTCGTCGTCGGCCAGCACCAGGTCGGCGGCCTGGCGGGCGACCTCCGTGCCGCGTCGGCCCATGGCCACGCCGATGTCCGCCTGCCGCAGGGCCGGCCCGTCGTTGACGCCGTCGCCGGTCATGGCTGTGACGGCGCCCCGGGCGCGCCAGGCTTCGACGATGTCGAGTTTCTGGCGGGGATCGGTGCGGGCGAAGATCCGTGCCCGGGTGAGGTCGGTGACCGCACCGGTGGCGATGGCCTGCCCGGTCACGACGACCTCCGGCCCGGCGCTCGGTTCGAGCAGGCCGATCCGGACGGCGAGGGCCCGGGCAGTGGCGGGGTGGTCGCCGGTGACCAGGACGGGAAGGATGCCGGCGCGCCGGCATGCGGCCAGGGTGGTGCTCGCCGAAGGCTTGGGCGGGTCGGCCAGTGCGGTCAGCCCGAGCAGCCGCAGACCGTGCTCGGCCTCCTCGGGAGGGTCCGGCAGGTGGTCGAGTCGCCGCTCGGCCACGGCGAGCACCCGATGCCCCTCGGCGGCGAGCCCGGCGGCCGCGCGACGGGCCCGCTCCAGCAGCTCCGGGGGATCGGCCAGGACCGCGGGGTCGAGGACGGCCTCGGGCGCGCCCTTGAGGCACACCCGCAGGCTGCTGCCGGGCCCGCGGTGGACGGTGCTCATCCGCTTGCGGCTGCTGTCAAAGGGCGCCTCGGTGACCCGGGGGAGGGCGGCCCGCAGCCGCTCGTGGTCCAGGCCTGCCTTGCCGGCGGCCGTCAGCAGGGCAGCCTCGGTGGGATCGCCGAGTGCGCCCCAGCTGCCGTCCCCGTGGGCCGGAGGACGCAGGTCGGCGTCATTACAGAGCGCGGCAGCGGTGAGCAGGCTCCTCACTTCGTCCTCGGCGGTCAGGTCGTGCCTGATCCCACCGTCGAGCCCGATCCCGCCGGACGGTCCGTACCCGAGGCCGGTCACGGTGGCCGTGGCGTGCGGTGTCCAGAGGCGCTCGACGACCATGCGGCCCTCGGTGAGGGTGCCGGTCTTGTCCGTCGCCAGCACGGTGACCGAACCGAGCGTCTCGACGGCCGGGAGCCGCCGGACCACGGCGTGGCGGGAGGCCATCCGCCTCGCGCCCAGAGCGAGGGCGAGCGTGACCACTGCGGGTAGCGACTCCGGTACGGCGGCGACCGCCAGGCTGATGGCCGTCACCCCCATCTCGCCGGGAGGCTGGTTGCGGAGCAGACCGAGGAGGAACACCAGGGCACAGAGGCCGACCGCGACGGCCGCCAGGACGCGGCCCAGGTCGGCCAGCCGCCGCTGCAGCGGCGTGGGTTCGGGGCGGGGGCGCAGCAGCGCGGCGATTCGGCCGAGCGCGCTGTCCGGGCCGGTGGCGGTGACCACGGCCAGGGCCCGGCCCCGCAGGACGACCATCCCTGCCCGAAGCACGTCCTCACCGGAGGCTCCCCCGGCTGACTTGTTCACCGGCAGGGACTCACCGGTCAGCATCGCCTCGTCGAGCAGGAGCGCCGCCGCCTCGGTGAGCCGGGCATCTGCCGGCACGATGTCCCCTTCGGAAAGGGCTATGACGTCTCCCCGGACGACCTCGGTCGACGGCACCTTGCGCTGCGCTCCGTCGCGCACCACCCGCGCGGCCGGGGCGGAGAGCCGGGAGAGCGCGGCGACGGCACTCTCCGCCCGGACCTCCTGGACCACGCCCACGGTGGTGTTGATCACGATCACCAGCGCGATGACGATCGCGTCCGGGTGGTCGCCGATCGCCAGCGTCAGCGCGACGGCCGCCAGCAGCACGGTGATCAGGGGGTCGCGGAGCTGGGCCGCCACCCGGGCCCACAGCGGCACCCGGCGGTCGGCCGAGACCTCGTTCCGGCCGTGCTCGGCGAGCAGCCGCGCGGCCTCGGCCGTGGTGAGCCCACGCGTGGCGGCGTGGGCGGCGACGGTCACGGCGGTGGCCCGTCAATCGGCGAAGAGGTGCGGCCGGGGCGGCACGGTCGCGGCGCCCCGGGGATGGTGCTCGAAGTGGTGGATCCTGGCGTCCGGCCCGGGGAAGTACTCCGTCACCCGGCCGTCCTCCGACCAGCGCACGTCGTACGGCGGACTGCCGTCCGGACGGTGCAGGCCGACGATCTCACCGTCTCTACGGGCCGCACCCGGCCGGGTGCCCTGAACGATGATGCGGTCTCCCACGGCGGCTCTCATGACATCCTCCCTGGCGCGGTGCCGGGACCGGGGCCCGGCCGCCGCACCTCTTCCCATGGCACCACCGAACCCGTGTCCCGGCAGGGGCCGGACGGTCCCGGTACTGGGCCCGTCCGGCCCCTGCGACGGGAGGTCGACAGGTGATCCGCCGGACACGGGCGCGGTGCGGGGCCGTGTTGTACAGGGGTGGGCGGGATGAAGGATTCAGCCACCACGCAGAGCAACCTCGCTCCGCGCGCCTCTCTACGTCGGCACGCCCGCCGGGCCACCGGCTGTGATCACAACCCGCTCTGCCGCCCGCTCGACCGGGCCTACAGCCGCCTGGTGATCGGGCTCAGCCGAAGGCGGTCCTCAGGGCCTGGAACGCCGTCTTCGGATCGAGCAGGGCGTGGTGGACCGGCGGGACGGGTTCGTCGAGGCCGAGCAGCCGGTAGACGGCGTGCATGGCGCCGCGCACCGAGTACTCGACGGTGAACACCACGTCCTCGGGGATCTCCACGTACTGCCCGAGGAAGGCGAAGTTGCGGGCGCCGTGCGGGATCACCAGCGGACGGTCGCTGACGTCGCGCCGGGCGAACTGGCTGGTGATGTAGGGCATCATCACCGTGGTCACGGTGGTGGTCGCGCGGACCTCGTCGGCGATGTCGTCGAAACCGAGCTGGCCGAGGAGCTCGTCCAGGACCTCCCGGCCGGTCGACCCCGCCATGGCCTTGCCGGTGTGCTCACCCGGGGTGTCGATGAACAGCCCGTAACCCCACAGGGTGAACACGTCCTCGGGCTGGCCGTCGAAGTGCGGCGGGCGGGGAACGACGATCGACATCAGCCAGGGTGAGTCCTTGAAGGTCATGAGAGCGCCGGTACCGGGGGCGTTGCCGCTGAACTCCTCGATCCGCTTGAGCAGGGCGGGGCTGCGCATCGTCAGGGTGAAGGACTCCCAGGCGGCTTCGGCGATGTTGCCGTTGAAGACGGCGGGCCGGCCGAGGCCGGGGGCCTTGCGGGAGAGCGTCTCCCACAGGGCCCAGCCACCGTCGCGCTTGTCCCGCACCAGCTCGGGCACGGTGTCGTCACCGCCGAAGGCGGCGTCCGCGGTCATCGAGCCGAGCGTGATCAGCGTCAGGTCCGACTCGGCGAGTTCGATGCTCCCCGGACGGCCGTCGCGGACCAGGTGAAGGCGCCGGGCACGGCGGATCCCGTCGTTCTCGGTGAAGTCCACGTCGGTGACCCGTACGCCGTGCTCGAACCGCACGCCGCGCTCGACCAGCCACCGGGTGAGCGGACGGACGATCGAGTCGTACTGGTTGAGCCGCGTGCGGCGGACCCCGGAGAGGGTGTGGATGCGCGGGAACTCCTGGACGAAGCGCAGGAGGTAGCGCTTGAGCTCGATCGCGCTGTGCCAGTTCTGGAACGCGAACGTGGTACGCCACATCGCCCAGAAGTTCGTGGCGAAGAAGTGCTCGGAGAAGAAGTCGTCGATCCGGCGGGCGCCGATCACCGACTCTGGCAGCGCCAGCAGCCGGGCCAGTTCGATCCGGTCGCGGGTGTCCAGGCCGAGCTGGGAGGCGTCGAGGACGCGGTGGTCCCGGTCGATCAGCCTGGCCTTCGCATCCGTCGGCCACTCCTGGTTGAAGTCGAGGATCTCCTGGCGCACGGTGATGTCCGGGTCGTCCAGGCTGGGGATCGTCTCCAGCAGGTTCCACAGGCAGGTGTAGGCCTCCTCCTCCAGCATCCGCCCGCCCCGGGTGACGTAGCCCCGCTCGGCCGCGCCGTGTCCGTCGAGCGAGCCGCCCGCGAGCGGGAGCTCCTCCAGGACGTGGATGTTCGTGCCGGGGACGTCGCCGTCCCGGATCAGGAAGGCGGCGGCGGCCAGCGAGGCGATCCCGCCTCCCACCAGGTAGGCCCGGGTCTCTCTGGTGCTGTCGATCATGTTCCGTCCAGGTCTCGGAGAACTGCGTCGTACGGCGCGCCTGCACCGATCGGCAGGCTCCGCCAGCCTCCGTCCTCGGCCGGCGCCGGCCCAGGGCCGGGCAGCCCGGCAACGCAGGGCCACAGGTCCCGTCCGTCCGGTCCCGGCGTGCCCCGACCGACCCTGTGCGCCATCGCGTCCCGGCGGTGCCGATGGGGCAGAGCGCGGCTGCCGGGTGTCGACGCCCTGCTGCGCGGCTACGGGCACGAACCCCTGTACGTGTCCGGGCAGGACCCGCTTGCGGTCCACCAGGCCATGGCGGCCGCCATGGACACCGCGGTGGAGAGGATCGCCGCGATCCAGCGGGCCGCCCGGGACGACGGCGCCACCGGGCGACCCGCCTGGCCGGTGATCGTTCTGCGCACCCCCAAGGGCTGGACCGGCCCGGCCCAGGTCGACGGCGTCCCCGTCGAGGGCACCTGGCGCGCCCACCAGGTGCCGCTGGACCAGGTCCGCGACAACCCCGCCCACCTGGCCCGACTGGAATCCTGGCTGCGGTCCTACCGGCCCGAGGAACTGTTCGACACCGTCGGCCGCCCGGTACCCAAGGTGCTCAGCCGCGTCCCCGACGGCACCCGCCGCCTGGGTGCCAACCCGCACACCAACGGCGGCCTCCTGCTACGGGACCTGCCGCTGCCTTCCCTGGAGCGTTACGCCGTCCCCGTGGACAAGCCCGGCACCACGCTGCACGAGCCCACCCGGATCCTCGGCGATCTCCTCGAACACGTGATGGCCGACACCGCCGAACGCCGGGACTTCCGCCTCGTCGGACCCGACGAGACCGCCTCCAACCGCCTCCAGGCCGTCTACGCTGCCACCGGCAAGGCCGGTGTACGTGTTGTCGTTCAGGCCGGCCTGGCCTCCCAGGGGTAGGCGTCGTGATACTCATCGTCGGGGCCGAGCACGCCGCGGATCGACCAACGGTCCCGGGCCGGGTCGTGGTCGGCGGCGGAGGACCAGAAGCGTGCGATCTCCAGCAGCATCGGAGTCCAGGCTCAGGGACTGACCTCAGCCGCAGTGGTCGAGGTGGGCGTGGGTGAGCACGACGGCCCGTACGTCGGCGGGGTCGAGGGGCAGCCGGCGACGGTTGAGGCGGCGCAGTTCGGCCAGGCCCTGGAACAGGCCGCAGTCGATCATCAGCCGAGCGTGGTCGGTCTCGACAAGGAATTTGCTGCCGGTGACGGTGCCCACGCCGCCCAGGAAGGTCAGCAGGCCCGGCCTGGGGCGTGAGCGGGTCGCGCCGGTGTCGGTGGTCGGGGTGTCCGTCGTCCTGGCCGCCTCCCGTGGTGTGCGGGTCCCTTTCATCGTCCTGCCGACCGGTCGCACCGGCCTGGGCCGGACCGGCCCGGTGTCAGGGACCGTACGGCCCTGTTCGAGGGCGCCGCCCGGACGGACAGTGAAGGCGGGACCACTGGAGGAGGAGTGAGGACGATGCAGCACCGCAACGTCAACGACGTGATGACTCACGAGGTCGTCACCGCCCGGCCGGACACGCCGGTCAAGGAGGTTGCGGCGCTGTTCCACCGCAACGACATCACCGCCATCCCGGTCATCGACGACCAGGGCCGTCCTTTGGGCCTGGTGTCCGAGGCCGACCTGATCCGCAAGGAGGCCGTCCTGCCGGATCCGGAGGGCCGTTACCCGGGCCGGTGGCTCGACGGGAAGGACCGTGCCCGTGCCGAGGCCGAGACGGCCGGCGGGCTGATGACCAGTCCTGCCGTCACCGCCCGTCCGGGCTGGTCGGTGCCCGAGGCGGCGCGCGCCATGGACAAGCACAAGGTCAAGCGCCTGCCCGTGGTCGACGAGGCCGGCCGCCTGGTCGGCATTGTCAGCCGCCGTGACCTCCTGCAGGTGTTCCTGCGGCACGACGCCGCCATCCGCGACGAGATCAACCACGACGTGCTCGGACAGACCCTCTGGCTCACCCCCGGATTCGTCGAGGTCACGGTGCACAACGGCGTGGTCACGCTGAACGGACGGCTGCCGCGACGCAGCCTGATCCCGATCGCCGAACGGCTCTGCCGGGCGGTCGACGGTGTGGTCGCCGTCCATGTCACCCTCGACTGGGCCGAGGACGACACCGGACCGAGGGTGGAACACCCGCGCGCGTACCGCGCGGCGTCGTAGGAGGCCGTGATGACCGGCACACCGAGCACCGTCGCCGACGTCATGACCCACGCCGTGGTGGCCGTCGGCCGGGACGCCGACTTCCGTGAAGTCGCCGACACCCTGCAGCGCTGGCGGGTCAGTGCCGTCCCCGTC
The DNA here is from genome assembly GCF_040651155.1 of Kitasatospora sp. NPDC048545. Lineage (NCBI taxonomy): Bacteria > Bacillati > Actinomycetota > Actinomycetes > Kitasatosporales > Streptomycetaceae > Kitasatospora > Kitasatospora sp. NPDC048545. Next base: position 29,240 of record NZ_JBEZIQ010000040.1, on the reverse strand, counting down.
CTGACCGGTGACGGCCGGGTGATCGGGGTGGTCTCCGAGGCCGACCTGCTGGTCGCCCGGGACCGCGACGGCGAGCGCGCCGACGCCCTGACGGCCGGGCGGATGATGTCCGTGCCGGCGGTCACCGTGCACCCCGGCAGCCCGCTCAACGAGGCCGCCCGGGCGATGGCCCGCGGCCACCTCAAACGTCTTCCGGTGGTGGACGAGGAGGACTACCTGGTCGGCATCGTCAGCCGCGGTGACCTGCTGAAGGTCCACCTCGGGGACGACCGCGAACTCGCCGACCGAGTCCGCTTCGAACTCGTCGCCACCGTCGGGCCGAGCGCTGCCGTGGACACCGACATCCGCTCCGAGAACGGGCGGATCACGCTGACCGGCGGCCTGCAGGACACTGTCTCTGCCGACATCCTGGAGCACTTGGTCCGCTCCGTGCCCGGTGTCGTGGGTGTCGAGCTGCGGCTCGCCGCGCCGGCCTGACCGGGGAGGGCCCCGTGGCCGCGCTCGTGCTCGCCGCCGTCGACGGTTCGCCGGGGAGTCTCGTTGCCGCCCGCTGGGCCGCCGACGAGGCCCTCCGACGTGGTCTGACGCTGCGACTGGTGCACGCCTGGCCCTGGCCGCAACACGCGACACCCGGACTGCCCGGCGTCAGCGAGGTCCGCGGCCGGGCGGTCGACATGCCGGCGGACGCCGCCCAGCGGGTACGAGCGGATCACCCCGGGTTGACGGTGGACACAGCCCTGATGGACGGGCACGCGCCCGCCGGGATCATGGCCGCGGCGGCATCGGCCGAGCTGCTGGTGCTCGGCCGCACCGGGCGCCGCTTGGGCCCGGTCAGCAGAGCGGTGATCCACGGCGTGCGGTGCCCGGTCGTCGTCGTGCCGCACGGTTGACGCGACGCCCGGCGGCGTCGACGAGCAGAATCGGTGGTGCCACCGCCCGCTCGGCCCACGGAGAAGGAGGCCATGGACACGCCCCGGCCCGTACGCGTCTTCCTGCTGGACGACCACGAGGTGGTGCGGCGGACGGGCAAGACCACCGTCGCCCGGCTGTACGGCTCGCTGCTCGCGGCCTTGGGCGTCCTCGCCTGCGGGCAGGTCGTCGAGGTCTCCCGCGCGGGCCTGGTCGGCGCGTTCACCGGGTAGACCGCGGCCCTGACCGCCGAGGCCTTCGAACGGGCCCGCGGCGGCCTGCTGTTCATCGACGAGGCGTACGCCCTGGTCCGCCCGGCCGGCTCGGGGCCCGACTCCGGGCAGGAGGCGATCGACACCCTCGTGAAGCTGATGGAGGACCACCGCGACGTGGTCGTCGTCATCGTGGCCGGCTACACCGACGAGATGCAGTCCTTCCTCGCCGCCAACCCCGGCCTCGCCTCCCGGTTCTCCGCCACCGTCGAGTTCCCCGCCTACGGCCGTCGGCAGGTGACGGACTCGCGAGGGCCGTCACCACTACGGCCGACGGGCTCGATCGAGCCTCCGTCGTCCGACACCGACCCGGGCCATTGCCCGTCCGCTACGTCACTTCCTTCGCCCGGAAGCGGGCAGGTCGCTCGGCTCCTCGGGTGAAGCCCGGTGGCGCCTTGTCCGTAGCGGAGCGCCGACACGCGACACTGCCGTGGGCGCCATGCCGAAGGCCTGGCGAAGCCTCACCCGCGGTAGGCCCCCCCTTCGGCCGGTGTCGCCGCGCTGCCGGCCCTGAGGTGTCACGACCCAGTCACTTCCATCTGATCAAGGAGGTCGGGGACCCATGGCCGACTCCGGATACGACGTCACACGCACACTGGCCGCGCCGATCGACCTCGACGGCACCGGGCACTACATCCACTGGGGCGTGGTGCAGATCTCCGTCTCCAACCTGGTGGTGATCGCCCTGATGATCACGGTCTTCGTGCTCGCGCTGCTGCTGCCCTTCCCGCACGGACGGCGCCGCGGATGAGCACCGACGCGCAGACTCCCGGGCACGGTTGGACGGCCGCGGTACGCCGTCGGCTGGTCGCGGCGCTGCCGCCGGAGAAGCTGCTTCCCGACAGCCAGCCGGCCTTCATGGCCTCGTGGGTGTACGTCTTCGGCGTCCTCACGGTCTCCTCCCTGGCAGTGGTGCTGGTCAGCGGGGGCCTGCTGGCCTTGAAGGGGCCCGCGTGGTGGCACGTCTCCGCGGTCGGGAAGTACGTCAACAGCCTGCATCTGTGGAGCGTCGAGCTGTTCATGTTCGTCCTGGTGCTCCACCTGTGGGCAAAGTTCTTCATGGCCGCCTGGCGCGGCCGACGTGCCCTGACCTGGATGACCGGCGTGGTCGCGTTCCTCACCTCCATCGGCACGGCCCTCTCCGGCTACGTGGTGCAGCAGAACTTCGACTCGCAGTGGATCTCGGACCAGGCCAAGGACGGCATGAACGCGGTCGGCATCGGCGCGTTCTGGAACGTCCTCGACTTCGGCCAGATGCTGATGTGGCACACCGTGCTGTTCCCCGTCGTGATCTGCCTGCTCAGCGGATGGCACGTGATGCTGGTCCGGCTGCGCGGCATCGTGCCGCCCATCGACGCCCCGACACCCGGCACCGACCAGGTCCCGCCCGGGCAGGAGGAGCGAGCGTGACCCGCAGAACCCGCCGGACCGAAACGCCGGAGTCGTCGGCGTTCCCGACCCGGCCCTACGACCTGATCAAAGAGGCCACCGTCGCGTTGGTCCTGGTCGCCCTGCTGACCGCGGGCCTCGCCGCGCTGTTCTCCTCCCCCGACGAGCAGCCCGTCGCCCTCGGCTCGTGGTCGCGCGCCGACTCGGCCGACTTCACCGCCACCGCCGTGTCCGAGCTCGGCGGCACCAGCACCACCGCTCGGTACGGCCCACCGTACAACCACACAGCGGGAGCCGGACAGAAGATCGGCCCAGTCGGCCTGCAGAGCCTCGCGGGCGTGCGCATCCCGATCGACACCGCCGAGGACTTCGTCCTCCAGCCGCTGCGCCGGGCTCCCGAGCCGGCCCCCGTCACCGACGCCCTCGCGGGCTGGAACGCCGCATCCCCAGACCGGCAACAAGCCTGGACCTCCGCATACTCCGACGCGCTCGGCACGGCCCCGGACGGCGACCCTGCGCAGGTGGCCCCCGGCGACTACGGCCCGGTCCCGGTTCTGACCGCCCGGCTGCTCGAGCTGGCGCAGTCGGGCGCACTCGACGGCGAACTCCTCACCGAGGGAGGCCAGTTCTATCAGACCGACTACACCCGCCCGCTGCTCTTCCTAGGCGACGGCAGCTACTTCGAGGGTCTCGCCCGAAGCCGTCACCTGGCCGGCGACCAGTGGGGCATGATGAACGAGACCGGTAACTATCCCGGCCAGCCCTGGCTCTGGCTCTACACCTTCTGGTACCAGATCGAGCCGTTCAAGAGCTCCGACAACGCTGACGCCCTGGTCTGGGGGCTGATGGCCCTGCTGAGCCTGATCCTGATCCTGATCCCCTTCATCCCCGGGATCAGGTCGATCCCGCGCTGGACCCGGGTACACCGGCTCATCTGGCGCGACTACTACCGCACCCAGCAGTCGCCCCGCCGACCCGGTTAGGTTCGGCCGCAGCCGTTCACCCGGTCACGCGAGCCGGGTGCCACACCGTTCGCCATCGTGTCGTTGCGACCGTTGGACGACCGACCTGCTGCACCTCTGGCGTGGAGGGCGCCTGCGCTGATCGCGCCGTTGGAGCGGAAGAACCGGTGGACGCTCGCGGAGCGCGCGGGTGAGGGGCATCCGATCGGGATGCAGCGTCTGCTGGGTGAGGCGGACTGGGACGCGGACGGTGTCCGTGACGATGTGCGGGACTTCGTCGTGGAGACCATCGGTGCCGAGGACGGGATCCTGATCGGCGACGACACCGGCTTCCGCGCGGCGTCGGGTATGTGCCGGCCACCAGGGTCAACGCCACTGTCATCACGACCGGGTGGCGTGAGGTTCGGGTCGACGAACTGGTCGCCGACCTGCCGCGGCAGGCGTGGAAACGTCTGTCCGGCGGCAAGGGCTCGCACGGCGAGCGGGTCTACGACTGGGCCAGGGCGGCGATCGGCCCGATGTGGGAGGACGGTGTCGAGCACTGGGTCCTGGCCCGCCGCTCGGTCAGCGACCCGACCGAGATCGCCTACTACGTCTGCTGTGGCCCCCTCGCCACCCGCCTGAAAGACCTGGTCAAGGTCGCCGCGGCGAGGTGGGCGATCGAGGAGTCGTTCCAGGTCGCGAAGAACGAGTGCGGCCTGGACCACTACCAGGTCCGCCGCTACGACGCCTGGTACCGGCACATCACCCCGTCCATGACCGCCCTCGCCGCGCTGACCGCGATCCGCGCCCACGAGCTGGAGAAAGGGGCTGCCGATTAGGACAAAACGACCTGATCCCGCTGTCCGTCGCGGAGATCCGCGGCCTCATCGGCCTGCTCCTCCAGCCGCGCCACCTCACTCCGGTGCATCATCTGCGCTGGTCATGGTGGCGTTGACGTGATGTACACCGTCGACGACCCCAAGAAGCGGGCGGCCGGGTTCAAGCTCTCGGACGGCATGGAGGTCCCGGAGGAGCTCGCCCCGCGGTTCAAGTTCGCGCGGCAGAAGTCGAAGCTCGATGGCACCATCCGCGGGTCGTACTTCGTCATCAGGAACGAGTACTGAGCCCCGGAGGCCCGGCCGGGGACGGCGGGCCGGGCCGTTGCCCGGGGCCGCCGCGGGAGGGCACGGTGAGGCCGCGGTCGAGCTGCTCCGCGCGGGGGGCGTCGCCGTGCGCCGCGTAGAGTTCGGCGGCGGCGCGGAGGTGGTCGGCGGCCCGGGCGGGGCGGCCGTCCGTCGTGAGGAAGTCGGCGAACCGCTGGTGGACGAGGGCGTGCAGGCGGACGTTGCCGGTCGAGCGGCAGCGCTGCAGGGCGTCGCGCCAGGCGAACTCGGCGCTCTGCGCGGAGCCGAGGGCCTGGTGGGCCAGGGCTTCGCTGACCAGGGCCCAGATGGCGGCGTTGGCGCCGGGCCGGCCCGGGAGCAGCGCGTGGGTCTGCCGGGCGTGGGCGAGGGCGGCGGCCGGGTCGCCGAGGGTGAGTTTGATGGCGGCGGCGTTGCTGAGGACCGTGGCGGCGTGCTCCCGCAGCCCGGTGCGCCGGATGAGGGCCAGGGCGGCGGCGGCGATCCGGTCCGCCCCGGCCGGATCCCCGGACAGGGCGGTCATCGACGCACGGACCGAGAGCGCGTGGATGTGGAGGTCGCCGTCCTCGGGGGTGGTGCGGTCGGCGGCCCGGACGGCGAGCGGCAGCGCCTCGGCGACGTAGCCGGCGGAACCGAGCGCGCAGGAGGTGGCGGCCTCCATGGCGGCCAGGCCCTCCCGGCCGCCGTCGAGCCGGGCGGCATGCAGACCGGCCCGCAGACAGGAGAGCCGGTCGGCGACCCGGTCCGCGCCGTAGTACAGGGTCGCGGTCACCTTGGCCAGCCGCCAGGCGCGTTCGTGGTCGCCCCGGGCGGTGGCGGTGGTGACGAGGTCGCGCAGCACGGGCTCCTCGGCGCGGCACCAGTCGAGCGTGGCGCGGGTGTCGGGCAGGGGCGGGAGCGCGTACGCCTCGGCCCCGGGCGGCAGGTACGGCCGGTGGTGCGGGTTGGTGCGGCGGACCGCGTGGCCGCCGGCGGCGAGTTCGTAGTCGGCGAGCCGGGCGAAGGCGGTGCTCCGGAGGTCGGCGGGCAGCCGGGCGAAGAGCTCGGCCCCGTAGGCCCGGACGAGGTCGTGGCGGCCGTACCGGCCGGGCGACGGCTCGGTGAGCAGGTGGTGCGCGGCGAGGGCGCCGAGCGCCTGCCGGGCGCTCCGGGTGTCGGTTGCACCGGTGTCGGTGGTTCGGGTGTCGGTGGTTCGGGTGTCGGCGGCGAGGAGGGCGGCGGCCGCGTACACGTCGACGGTGGTCCCGGGATGCGCCGTCAGCAGGGCGAGGAGGCGACGGGCGGGCGTGGGCAGCAGACGGCAGGTGTGGGAGAGTACGGCCCGTACGCTCAGTGCTCCCCGAACGGCCCCGAGGGCGCCCAGCCGGGCCTGCTCGTCCGACAACTCGGCGACCAGGGAGGACAGTTGCCAGCCCGGGCGGGCGGCGAGACGAGCGGTGGCGAGCTGCAGGGCGAGCGGGAGGCGGTCGCACAGGTCGACGAGCAGGGCGGCCGCGGCCGGCTCGGCCGCCACCCGTTCGGCCGTCAGGCGGTGCTCCAGCAGGCGGAGCGCGTCCGCGGCGGGCAGCGCGTCGATCCGGAGCAGGAAGGCGCCGTCCGTGACGACCAGCTCCTCCAGGCTGTTGCGGCTGGTGACGATGGTCAGGCACCCGGCACCGGCGGGCCGCAGCTCGGCGACGTCGGCCGCCGTGCGGACGTTGTCGAGGACCACCAGCAGCCGGCGGTGCCGGGTCCGCTCGCGGAACAGGGCGGCGCGGGCCGCGAGCCCCTCCGGGACGGCCTGTTCGGGCAGGCCGAGGGCGGTCAGGAAGCGGCCGAGGACCTGCGCCGGGTCGGCCGGGCCCGCCGGGTCGAAGCCGCGCAGGTCGGCGAAGAGCCGGCCGTCGGGGAAGAGGCCGCTGTCGGGGAGGTCCGCCGTGACGCGGTGGGCCCAGTGCAGCACGGTCGCGCTCTTGCCGACCCCGGCGGGCCCGACCACTGCGGCGATCCCACCGTCGTTCGCGCCGGTGCCGCAGCGGCGGTCGAGCCACTGCGTCTCGGCGGCCCGGCCGACGAAGCCGTCCGGAGCGCCGGGGAAGGGGGTGACGGGGAGTGGGCCGACCGCCGGGGCGGACGGTTCGCCGTCACCTTCGCCCCCGCCCCCGCCACGGCCGTCGGCCGTCGGTACCTCGGCCAAAGCGGCCCGGAGCTCCGGCCCCGCCGCGAGGCCGAGCGCCTCGTCGAGGCGGGCGACCGCCTGCCGGTAGGCGTGCCGGGCGTCCTCGGCGCGCCCGCTCTGCAGCAGGCAGCGGACCAGCAGGGCCGCGGTGGGCTCGCGCAGCCCGTCCGCGCGCACGCTCTGCTCCAGCGCGGGAACGGCCGCGTGCCCGCGGCCGAGGCGCAGCAGCCGTCCGGCCCAGGCGGTGAGCAGCCCGGTGCGGGTGTCGTCGAGCCGCGCGGCGAGGTCGGCGCCGAGCGGGGTGGCGGGCAGGCCGGTGAGGGCGGTGCCGCGCCACAGCCGCAGGGCCCGTTCGAGGAGCGCGGCGGCCGTGGCGTCGTCCTCGGTGCCGGTGGCGCGTGCGGCCAGGGCTTCGGCCTGCCCGACGTCCACGGCCTCGGTGTGCCCGGTGAGCCGGTAGCCGCAGGTGCGGGTGGCGATGGCGAACTCCGAACCGTCCAGCAGCCGTCGGAGGGCGGCGATGTGCCCCTGTAGCGCGGCTCTCGCCCGGGCGGGCGGGCGGTCGGCCCACAGCAGTTCGGCCAGCTGCCCGACCGGGACGGTGCGGTTGGACTCCAGGGCGAGCAGCGCGAGGACGGCACGGCGCTGCGCCCCGCCCACGTGCCGGACGGGTGCGACGTGCGGCCCGGGGCCTCCGCGGCCGTCCGTCCCGGCGTCCGGTCCCACCTCGACCGGGCCGAGCAGTCGTATCTCCATGTGGCGTGTCCCCCGTGGTGTCCCCGTTGTCGTCCGGAGGGCCGAACGGACCGCCGGGAAGTTTACCGACGAGTAGGTCCGGTGCGGGCCCGTCCGGGGAGGGGCACCGCCTGTGCGCCCGGGTGCCGGCCGGTCAGGATCGGGACGGCCGGTCAGGCATAGAGGGCGGCGGCGCGGCGGGTCGCCTCGGCCAGACGGGCCCGGAGTTCGGGCGGCTGCAGGACCTCGGCCTCCGGGCCGAGGCGGAGGAGTTCGACGTAGCCGATGTCCCAGCTCTCGACCGGCAGGGTCACGGTGACCCAGCCGTCGGTGTCCGGGGGGCCCGCGGTGGCCAGGGCGTCGGAGGCGGCGGTCGGTTCCAGCAGGACGGCGAGGTTCGCCACGGCGAGCGGGCTGAGCCGGACCACCGCCCGCTCCCGCAGCACGGAGCGGGCGAACTCCCGTGCCGCCGCGGCCCAGTAGCCGGCGAGGTCGAACTCCGGGTCGCGTTCGAACCGTTCGTCGCCGGCCTCGGCCGTCTCGAAGCGGTCGACGCGGTACGAGCCGACCCGGCCGGACGGGCCGCGCGCCGCCACGTACCACTGCCCGGCCTTCAGGACCAGTCCGTACGGCTCCAGCCGCCGCTCCCGGGTGCCGCCGCGCGCCGCGTAACGGGCATGGAGGATGCGGTCTTCCCAGACGGCGCGCGACACCTCGGCGAGCAGCGGCGGGGGCTCGGCGTCGCGGAACCAGGCCGGTGCGTCGAGGTGGAAGCGCCGGGTGGCGGCCGCGGGGGCGTCGCCCAGGGCGGCGGCGACCTTCAGCCGGGCGGCGAGGGCGTGCCCGGCCAGGCCCATGTCGCGCAGCGGGCCCGGGAGTCCGGCCAGGTGCAGGACTTCGGCTTCGGCGCGTTCGAGACCGGTGAGGCGGGTGCGGTAGCCGTCGACGAGCCGGTAGCCGCCGCCGCGGCCGCGTTCGGCGTACACCGGCACCCCGGCCTCGATCAGCGCGGCGACGTCCCGCTGCACGGTGCGTTCGGAGACCTCCAGCTCGGCGGCGAGTTCCGTGGCGGTCATCGTCCGCCGGGCCTGGAGGAGCAACAGCAGCGCGATGGCCCGGCTCGCCCGCACGTCGCCCCTCCGTCCCGTCGCCTGCCGTACCTGCCACGGCTGCTGCACGGATGACGCCGGCAGTACCCGCTCGCCCCCATTCTCGCCATGGGCTCAGTGCCGCGGGGGAGCGGGCCGAGGCGTCCGTCGGTCCCGGTAGTGGTGGCGGCGGACGCCTCGGCATCGTGCCCGTCGGCCCGTGCGCGCCGGACCGGCACGGGCCCGCCCGGTGCGGGCGCGGTCATGCCCCGTCCGCCGTCCCGCCGAGCGCGGCGGGGTCGGGGGCGAACGCGGCCATCCAGTGCGGATGCAGCCGGTAGAAGACCACGCCGTCGTCCCAGTCGAAGGCGTCGTCGCCGTAGAAGTCCCGGAAGTACGCGAGCAGGTCCGGCCAGTCGGGGGCCGGCCGGCCGTGGTGGGGGTTGAGCACCTCGACGGTGCCGTGGGTGAACACGCCCAGGTCCTCCCCGCGCAGGTGCGCGGCGCTGACGGCCGGCCGGGCGGCGAGGTGCCGGGCCTTCGCGGCGTCGCGCGCGGTGCCGAAGTGCCACGTCCCGTGCAGGAAGTGGCCGTCCACGCCGCTGACCCGCGGCTCGCCCTTCGCCGTCACGGTGGACAGCGCGAGGGTGCACATGCCGGTGAGCACGCCGGTGAGCCGGCCGGCGGTGAGGGTGCGCTCGCTGCTGATGATCGACCGCAGGTGCGCCGTGGAGCGGGAGAGCGAGGTGTCGAGGAGGACTTGGAGGCGGTGGAGCTCGGCGGGTGTTTCGCGCATGGGGGTCGTCCTTGTCTGTGCGTCGTCCCGGCCGGCGTCACCACGACGCGACCGGAACCCCACGGTCCCCGGGAAACCCGACACCTCCTGTCGTCTTTTTCCCGGGCGTCGTCCACGCCCTGTCGTGGAACGGACAATTCCGCAGTCCAGGGGCGCGCCGTGTCAACCGTGTCGCACCCGATCGAATGTCACAGTCCCATCCCTGTCATGTCCTGACGACTGTGACGCCACGCGTGCAGCCAAATGCCTTCGGGCGGACGTCCTTTGGACTGTCCGAGCACGTCAGCACGAACCGTCACCGGGGAGCCACCATGTTCGTCCGCAACCGTCGCCCGCTGCTCGCCTCCGTCGTCCTCGTCGTCGGGGCGGGGCTCGCGCTGACCGCCTGCGGGCCCGACAACACCGACACGGCCGGCGGCCCGAAGCCCTCCGCGACCACCGCGGCGGCCGTCACGCCCTCGACGGCGGGCGGCCCGGCCTCCGGTGCTCCCGCGGCGAGCGCGCCGGCCACCGGAGGTGCCTCGCACACTGCCACGAAGGCCGCGTCGGCACCGCCCGCCGCGAGCCCGTCCGGCGGCACCCGGCCCAGTGGCGGGGGTGCCGGCTCCGACGCCCGCCCGTGCGACATCGAGAACCTCACGGTCCAGGCGACGGCCCGCTCCGGGGCCCCGAGCCAGTGGGTGATCGAGGTGCACAACACCGGTGCGAGTGCCTGCAGCCTCAGCTCGACCCCGGGGGTCGACCTGGGCAACTCCGGCTCCCGGGACCGGAGCAACAACCTCAAGCCGATCCTCGCCAGCGGCACGCTGCGGTACCCGGTCGCGGCGGGCCAGAAGGCCTACGTGGTGCTCGACCTCGACCCGAGCGGCGCCACCACCGGCACCACCCCGGGCATCGACGAGTTCAACGTGCTGGTCGACGACGAGGGCATGCCCCTCGCGGGCACCAAGAACTTCCCCCTGCCCAGTGGCGCCCACGTCCTGAACCCGCAGATGGGCGTCTACCGCCCCACCGTGGCCGAGGCGGTCACCTCCGAGGCGTCCGCCGGCAAGTAGCCCCGGACGCGGTCGAGCGGCGCGGCCCAGTGCTCCCGGGCCGCGCGCCGCTCACCGGTTCCGAGCCGCGCGCCGTTCACCGGCCGCGGCGGCTTTCATCGGTCACGGCGGCCCTCACCCGCCGCGGTTCCTCACCGGCCGCGGTTCCTCACCGGCCGCGTGGCCTTCGCCGGTCACGGTGGCCGTCCCCGGGACGTCGCCCGGCCAGGTCCGCCGGAGCCTTTCCAGCCGGTCGCGGTGTTCGTCCGCCCAGTCCTCCGGGGGCCGGATCCACAGCATCGTGGTGAGCCGGTCGGGATCGTCGATCGTCACGGCCAGCGAGCGGTCCTCCTGCGGCTGGAGGGCCATGCTCAGCCCGCGGTCCCCGCCGATGACCGCGCCCCTGCCGGCGGCGAGGCCGTCGAGCGCGTCCTGCCAGGCGTCGAGGTCCCGCCGGTCGAGGTGGAACTCCAGCCGGGCGTCGAGGAAGTCGGTGTGCGCCAGCACCTCGGCCCTGAGGACCTCGTGGCCGGTCGGCCCACTCGGCCGGAAGGGGCCGGTGACGCGCACGGTGCAGTGGTCGCCGTCTGCGTCCTCCAGGTGGATCAGGTCCACCGCGTCCGCATCGGACACCGTCGGCCTCGCTCTCTCGTGTCGGTCCGGCGGGCATCCTCTCGCATCGCCGTCCGACCGGAACCGGCGCCCCGATCCGCTGCCCCCGGTCTGCTGCCTTCGGTCCGCAGGGAGTCGGGGGTCACAGCCGGGTGTCCGACGGCGCGGGAGGGGTCTGCGCCCGGCCGAGCCGGGCCACGTCGGCCAGGGCCGCCCGGTGGGCCACCTCATGGGCGCGGGCCGGGTTTGTCTCGGTGTCCGGGATGACGCCGGTGCCCTCCCGGTTGGTGCCCGACACCGGGTTGACCGAGCGGGCGGTCGGGATGGTGGCCTCCAGGTGCGGGTGGAGCGTGAAGCCCCGCCGGGGGTTGGCGCCGCCGCCGGACGCCTCGCCGACCACCACGGCGTGGCCGCGCTGCTGGAGGTCGTACGCGAGCGCCTTGCCGCCCGAGAAGGTGGCCTTGCTGATCAGCACGTAGAGCGGCTTGCTGCCGCCGAACCGCGGGCCGGGCACCAGCGCGGGGCTCCAGAACTGCTGTTCGGTGCCCTCCTCGCGGTCGTGGAGGGTGGTGAGGTGCGTGGGCTCGTCGAAGAAGTGGCCGCAGACGTGGGCGGTCGTGTACGGGTGGCCGCCGACGCAGGCGCGCAGGTCGAGGATCAGCGCCTCGGCCCGGGCGACCGGGGTGACGCGCTCTACGAACAGGCCGGACACGGCGGACAGGCCGGCGGAGGCGGCTGACCGCCCCGGGCGCGGCCGGCCGTCAGAACCGTGACCCACCGGGTGCGGGCAGGTTCAGCCGTCCTGCCCGAGGCCGCGGTCGGGCGCGCTCATGTCGCCGGTCGCGGGCGTGCCCTCGGCGAGCCCGTAGCGCAGGAACACCGTGCCCTTGGGGCCGGCCGTCGGGGGCTGGAGGAGCGTGACGTTCGTGGGCACCGCGCCGTCCTCGAACACCTTCTTCCCGACGCCCAGCACGATCGGGTGCACCCACAGGTCGAGCCGGTCGAACAGCCTCTCCCGCAGGAGGGTCTGCACCAGGTTCAGGCTGCCGACGACCTTCACGTGCTCGTGCCGGTCCCGGACCTCCCGCACCGCGGCCGCCAGGTCCGGGCCGAGCAGGGCGGACCCGGCCCACGGCAGCGCGGGCGTGCCGCGGGAGGCCACGTACTTCGGGATCCGGTTGAACAGCTCGGCGAACCCGCCGTCCTGTCCACCCTCCTGGTGCGGCCAGTACGCGGCGAAGATGTCGTACGTCCGCCGGCCGAGCAGAAGGGCGTCCGCGCCCTCGTACGCGGCGACGATCCGCGCCCCGGTGGCCTCGTCCAGCAACGGCGCCTGCCAGCCGCCGAACGGGAACCCGACCGGATCCTCGTCGGGGCCGCCGGGCGCCTGCCCGACCAGGTCGAGGGTGGTGAACAGCTCGATGTCGATGAGGCCCATGGCTCCGCTCCCTTGCGTCGGTCGTCTCCGACAAGAGATAGACCCGCGACGGCCCCCGAGCCCGACGCCACGACGGTGTCGGGCCGCATCGGGCCGCATCGGGCCGCATCGGGCCGAACACGACGACCATCCGACCCCGCCGTGGAACCGGCCGGCAGGTGATCGCCCACCCCTCGGGCACCGCCCTCAGGAATCCGAACTCCGGGCAGGACACTCCCAGTCGGCCGCGTCGATCGCACGGCCGGCCGTGTCACCGAGGTGGAAGCAATGGCCGTGGGCCCACACCGTCACCGAATCCCGCCGGTGGTCGACCTGGAAGGGCTCGTCCCCACGCTGCGTCCCCGGCCAGGAACCGTCCTCCGCGGGCGAGTGGATGACGACGACGCAGGTCTGCCCCGGCAGGATCCGGTACTGATCCGTCCACGGCTCCACGGTCGGCTCCAGCGGCGCCTCACCGTCGTTCCTGACCGGCAACCGCGCGGTTCCGACCCGGCAGCCCGGGTGGCGAGGACCAGCCGGGGTGGCGAGGACGGGCGGCGTAGCCCCGAGACTTCATGAGACTCGACTAGAGAGAATTCTCTAAGGCAGAACGTGTCTTTGCTAACCTCCTCTCATGGCGTCCTACGGCGAAGACCTGGAACGGGTCGACAAGGAGCTCCTGGAGGCCGAGCGGGAGCGAGACCTCCTCGGCGTGCGGATCGAGGGCCTCAAGGCCCAGCGCGAGGCGCTGCGCAAGCTGACCGAGGCACCGCTCGTCCAGGGGGACGAGATCCGGGACCTGACCAAGGCGGACGCCATGGTGAAGATCCTCCAGGCGTCGACCAGGCCGCTGACGCTCGGCGAGATCGCCCGCGCCATGACCGCCGCGGGCAGGAAGACCAACAGCAACGGCGCCTCGGTGTACATCGACGCCCTGTTGAAGGCCGGACGCGTCGTACGGGTCCAGCGCGGCCAGTACCGCGCGGCCTGACGGCGGATGACGGAGGGAAGGGACATGACCGCAACCCCCCCGAACGGCTTCGAGGCGATCGACGCCCTGCTCGGCACCGGGCCCCGCCGCCCGGTGCCGCTGCCCGCACCGGGCGAACGGGCACGGCTGCGCACCGAGTACGGGCTGAGCAAGACCGAGACCGCGAAGGCCCTCGGCATCAGCGTCGGCACCTTCACCGCGTGGGAGAGCGGACAGCGCGACCCGCAGGGCGAGGGGCGGGCCGCGTACGCGAAGCTGCTGGAGGGCATCGTCGCCCGGCTTGCCCCGGCGGCACTGGCCGAGGCGGCGGAACCGGCGGAACCTGCGGAGGCCCCCCGGGCGGTGGCCGCTCCGCCGGAGCCTGCGACGGCTCCGGCCGTGGCTCCGACTCAAACCCCTGCTCCTGCTCCGGCCCCGATGCCGATGCTGGACCAGAACCCGGACGGGTCGCTGGTGATGGCACCGGCGGCGCCGTGCGTGCAGTGCGGGCAGCCCTCGGTCTACCGGGCGCAAGGACACCCGATGCACCTGGGCGGGTTCTGCCGTCCCGGTGCCGTCCCGGTTGCCGAGCCCGCCGCTCCGGAGTCCCCGGCCGCGTCAGGGGTTCCCGCAAGGCCGGTCGCTTCGGTCGCTTCAGTCGCTGCGCCCCGCCAGGCCACCCCGTCCGCTGCCCCCGCAGCCGCGCCGCGCCGCGCGGCCCCCGCGCGCCCGGGTGCCACGCCGTCCCGGGCGCGCAAGGCCCCGCCGGCGGCGTCGAAGGCTCCGGCCAGGACCGATGCCCCGTCCGACTGGGAGGCTGCCGCGGCCGCGCGGTTCCCTGCCGGCCCGCTCGCCGTGCTCGACGTCGCCCCGTCCGGGAAGGCCCTGGTCGCCTACCTCGCCGACGGCGGCGAGGCCGCCACCGCCCCGGCCGGGCGCACCCTCGCCGACGTCGTGGAGTGGGCGCTGGAGACCAGGCTCGGCTCGCCCCGCCTGCACCGCCACGGCAAGGACGGCGATGCCCTGGTGGTCCTCACCGACGCCGCGCTCGCCGAACTCGGCCTGCCCCCGCTGGGGCGCGACGAGAAGAAGGAGTACGTGCCGCGCCTCGGCCGGCTCCCGAAGACCCACAAGGCCGTCAAGCAGATCGAGAAGGCCGGCTGGCTGCTCACCCAGCGCGGCCTCGGCCCGTGGGCGCGGATCTACCGCACCCCCGAGGACGGCCGCCGCCAGTGCGTCCAGCTCTGCATCCCCGCCTGGGGCGCCCTCACCTCCGGCGGCTGGCAGCTCCCCGACGGCCTCGACACCCCCGGCCTGGCCCGCCTCCTCGGCACCTACGCCACCCGCGTCCTCACCCCGCGCGGCTCCACCGCCGTCTCCGGCCTCGAACTCGTCACCGCGCTGCGCCCGCCCACCCGCGCGGTGCGCACCGAGGGCGGCTGGACCTCCGGGCCGGTCGAGGGCTCCCGTACGAGGGCGTTCGACCCGGCGCCACCGGAAGTGCCGGACGTGCACCCGCTCGCCCAGGGCCGGGAGCCCGGCGGGGAACTGGTGACCGAGGCGTGGGACTGGCACCGCCCGCTCACCGACCGCGAGGCGGCGGCGCCGTACGCGGTCGGCCTCGACGTCAACATGGCGTTCCTCGCCGCCGCCGGTCGCCTCACCCTGCCGCTGTCCGGGCCCGTGCACGAACGCGACCCCGCCTTCGACAAGAAGATCCCCGGCTCCTGGCTGGTCGACCTCTCCCACATCGACACCGACCCGCTGCTCCCCAGCCCCTTCACCCCGGACGGCTCCCGGCCGACCGGCCCCGCCTGGTACACCACCGTCAAGGTCGCCTACGCCCTCGAACTCGGCGGCCCGGTCCGCCCGTCGGAAGGCTGGCTGCGCCACGAACACGGCCCGTACCTCGACCCGTGGCACAAGCACCTGCGCCGGGCCTACGTCGACACGATGGCCGCCCTCGGTGTCCCGCTCGACCTGGCCGACACCGACCCGTTCGCGTTCCTCGACGCCATGGCCGCCGTCAAGGCCACCGGCGACCCGGCCGAACTCGCCGTGCTCACCGCCATCAAGGCCACCGCCAAGGGCACCATCGGCAAGCTGCGCGAGCGCCCCCGCGGCCACGGCTACAAGCCCGGCGAGCGCTGGCCCGCCCTGGAACGCCCCACCTGGGACCCGCTGATGCGCGCCCTGGTCATCGACACCGCCACCGTCAACCTCCACCGCAAGCTCCGCAGGACGGCCGCCGACACCGGCCTGCACGCCATCGCCGTCCTCTCCGACTGCGCCGTCTACGCCTCCCCCGGCCCCGACGCCCCGGACGTCCTCACCACCCCCGACGGCACCCTCACCACCGCGCTGCGCCTCGGCGTCAGCCCCGGCCTGGTGAAGTTCGAGGGCTCCCGCCCGATGGCCGAGATCGCCGAACTGATCGCCGACGGCGCCAACCCGGCCAGGCACATCAAGGCCGGCGGGGTCGTCTCCGCCGACGAGTGACCGCCGCCCCCATGACGAGAGTCCGCCCCGGCGGGGGCGAGGAAGGAACGATGCCCCATGAGCCGTGAGATCGACGAGGGCCTGGAGCGCGCCGAGCGCACCCGCCCCATCCCGGTGCACCTGAACACCCGGGTGCGCTTCCTGCTGGACAAGGTCGCCAGGAACGACACCAAACGCCTCGCCGAGGCCGCCGGCGTCTCGGTGCGCACCGCGCAGCGTTGGGCGCACGCCCTCAAGGCCGTGGCCGAGGGCGAGCTGACCGGTGACATCCCGATGACGAAGGCCAACGCGGCGAAGGTCGAGCGGGCGGTCCGGGCCGCCTGGCAGCCGCGGGTGCGGCAGCGGGTGCGCCGCGACGCCGAGCGGAACGGCTTCATGCTGCACGTCCAGGCGACCTTCGGCTACAGCGCCGCCGGCGGCTCGACCGACGACCCGCGCGAACGCATGATCACCCAGAAGATGCCCGGCGCGGTCGCCCAGCGCCTCTACGCGGCCCGCGACGCCGGCGCCCCCCAGGCCCAGCAGGAGGCGATCCTCGCCCAGGCCCTCGGCGAGCACTACTTCAAGGACGGCGGCCGCCGCGCCACCGGCCTCGACGTCGAACTCAACGACATCGCCTGGCTGGACGTCGAGCTGTAGCACCACGCCTTGGCGGCCCTGCGGCGACGCCCTCGGGAGCCCTTGAACGACCGTCGGGGGTGCCTGCCCGGAGAGGGCCGTCAGGGCCGTCCTTCCCCGGCCCGGAGCAGGCGGTCCAGGAACTCGATCAGTCCCGTCTCCGAACGCCGCAGCCGCTCGCGTTGCTCGGGGGGAAGGGAGGCGAGGGCGTCGACCAGAACCCGCTTCCGCGGGACGTGGACCATGTTTCCGGAGTGGATCCTGCACGTCGAGCACCAGTTGAGCCCGACGCAGCGCTCGTACAGCGAGGACTCGGGCGGATGAAACCGGTACCGGTACGAGCGGACGGGTGTCCCGCATGCGGCGCAGACCCGGCGTTCACCGTCCGGTACGGACCAGCCGCTTGCGGCCCTGCGCCAGCGCTGCCGCCCGTCCGGTGCTCTTCACGTCGTCATGCCCGGCATTCTGTCCCACCCGAGCCGTCCGGCCCAACCGGTCAGGCAAGGGCCCGGTCCGGTGCGTCCACGGGCCAGGAACGCGGGAGCCCCGGCAGGACGGCCGAGGAGACCGCGCGACGAAGCCGCCGGCGATCCGCCGGCGATCCGCCGGGGCCCCTGTCCCGGTCCCGTCCGTCACGACGAGAGGCGGTGAGCCCCGCCGGCCTGCGCCGACCGGGCCGGCCGGACCAGGCCACCGGAGCGGGGACAACCGGTTCCACCTATCCTTTCCTGGCTCGGACGCACAGAAGGGACGGCGGATGAACACGCTCGTGGACGAGACCGTCGTGGAGGAACTCCAGACCGGGGGAGACGAGGCGATCCGCCTGTACGTCGCAGCCTGCGTCGAACGGACGGCTCCGCTGTTCGTCGGCCTGCGGGCGGGCGAGGCGGGCCGGGAAGCCGACGTGGACCTCTACGCGGCGGCCGTCGGCGACCTCTGGCGGACCGACCACCCGCTCCCCGACGCCGTCGAGCGCGCACGCCTGCTGGAGCGGTTCCCCGAACTGCGGCCCACCGAGGAGGCGAGCACCGGCGTCGTCGGCAGCTACACGTCCCTGGCCGGCCTCGTCCTGCGGTACGCCCTCCTGGCCAACGCCTCCGGGAGCGCCGACCGCGCGGTGTCGTGCGGCCACGCGGCGCTCGCCGCGACGGACGTGCTGGACCGGAACCTGGGGGGTGCCGCCTTCCGGGCCGAGGAACACCTGCTCCAGGCCCGCTCGGTGTCCGGTGACGCCGCGGGCGTGTGGGACGCGAGCGTCAGCGCCGGGCGGGAGCGACTTCGGGCGGCGCTGGGCAGCACCGCAGGCGGCACGCGCTGACACAGACGTGCGGGCTCAGCCCGCCCGAACGCACGGCCCCACGGACCAGCCGGCTACGCGGGCTCCGTGCGCAGTAGTGCGTCCGCCAGTTCCCGGGGGCGGCTGAGGGCGGCGAGGTGACCGCCGGGGATCTCCTCGACCTCCAGACCAAGCCGTTCACGGACGATCCTGCGCTGGAACTCCAGCGGGAAGAAGCGGTCGTCCCGCCCCTGGAGGAACCGGGTCGGCACCTCGGGCCAGTGCGTGAGCGGCCACGGCTGCGCGAACAGCGCGGAGGGCGGCGGCGTGCCGCCGACGGAGAGCGCCTCCTCGGTCACCTCGGCCGGGACGTCGTGGAAGAAGTCGGTCCGCAGGTCGAACTCGGGATCGGGGCCGCGCCCGGTGGCGGCCGCGTGGTCGGACCGGGCCGCGGCCTGTCCGGTGTTCTCCCACCACTGTCCGGCGGTCTCTCCGGGCGCCGGGACCATGGCGTTGAGCAGCACCAGCTCGGCGACGGGCACCGGCAGCCGCCCGCACACCAGCGGCGCCGAGAAGCCCGCGAGCGACTGCGCCACCAGCACCAGCGGCTCGGCGGGGCCGCCGCGCCGCTCCACCGCCGAGACGACGGCCTGCGCGATCTCCTCCAGCCCCGCGGCATCGTCGCCCGGCAGGTCCATCGTGACCACGTCGTGCCCCCGGGAGCGGAGTTCGGGCACCAGCCGGTGCCAGAACCAGGCCCGGCCGTCGGCGCCGGGAACGAGTGTGAAGGTCGCCATCGTCGTCCTCCTCCTGCGGGTCGCCGCCCACCTGTCGCTACCTCGCCCCGACGCTATCGGGCGGCACTGACATTCCGTCGTCGGTCGTCACGGCGCGCCGTGGCCCGGCCCGGTACGGCCCTGACCGGCGTGGCATGGCATGGCCCGGCACGTCGGGGCGCCGGCACGTCGGGGCGCCGGGGCGGGCCGGGGTCGCGATGGGTGACGATCCGTCAGAGCCATTCCGTCCGGGCGGGATCAGCCACATCCTGGACGCATGCGGGGGAAGCGGTGGATGCCGTGGGTGCGGCGCGTGGCGCAGGCCGCGGACAGTGACCTCGTCCAGGCGTGCTCGTACGGCGCACTCACCCTGGCGCTGGACCTGTGGCTGCTGTCCCGCTTCAGGGGCGACCTGCGCGGCGTCGCGGCCGCGCTCGGGGCCCTGGTCGCGGTCGGCGGGCTGGTCGGCCTCGGTCTCGGCCTCGCGATCGGGCGCTGGAACGCGCACCACCGGCGGGCCGCGGCGTCCGTGCCCCGCCCCGGAGTTCGCCTGGTGCGGTGCGTGCTGACGGGAACCCTCTACATCCACCTCGCCCTGCCGGTCGCCGTCCTGGTCGACATCGTCCTGCACCCGGACCACCTCGTCGGCTACCTCGGTGGGACCCTCGACAGGGTCTGAAGCACCGGCCGGCGCCCGTCGGGGCGTTCCGGCCGGCGGGTGCGAGGCCGGGCCGTCCGCGTGGGGTGGCGACCACCCCGCCGTTGCGCTGCGCGGTCCGGGGGTGCTGTCAGGCTTCGGCCTGTTCGGGTTCCTCTGCTTCTGCGGGGATGGTCCAGCGCAGCTGGGTGGTGGTGTCGCACGGTTCCAGGGTGACCGCGTAGACCTGGTTCCAGGCTCGTTCGCCGTGGTGGCGCATGGAGTGGTCGCCCGGGTCCCGGCCGAGGTGCAGGGTCCGGCATCCGTCGATCTCCATGTGCCCGGGGAGCAGGGGGTGGGTGCGGTCGGCCCGGAGTCGCAGACCGTCGTGCCCCACTCGCGAACCACGGTGCTCCGTCATACCCGTCACACCTGTCACTCCCGTCACGGCGCGGAGTCTGCGGCCGAGCGGCGGTCGAGCACGGCCTCGACGATCCGCATCAGCCGCTCGCCCGCGTGGTCGATGCTGCCGTTCTGCGCGCTCACCTGGGCCCCTTCGAGGAGGAAGGTGATCTCGGCGGCGGCCTCGTCCGGGTCGGCCAGTCGGGCGCGGGCGCACTGGTCGGTGAGCCGGCGTGCCTGGCCGGCCTTGTGGGCTTCGATCAGCTGACGCGCCGGGTGGTCGCGGTCGGGCAGTTCGGCGATGGAGTTGATGAACGGGCAGCCGCGGTGGGAGATCGCGGGGAGTCCGTCGGCGATGAAGCGGGCCATCCCCAGGATCTGGGCCCGGGGGTCGTCGGGGTGCGCGGTCTCCAGCCGGTCGAAGGCGGCGGTGTAGTCGGCCGCGACGATCCGGAGCCATTCCTCGACCAGCGCGTCCTTGGTCGCGAAATGGCGGTACAGCGCCATTTTGGTGGTCTCGGCCCGGTCGGCGATCGCCTGGACGCCGACCGCCTTGATTCCCTCGCGTGAGAAGAGCTCCTCCGCCGCGTCGAGGATCCGTTCCCGGGGCGGCAGTTTGGCCACCCTGCTCTGCCGGCCGGCTCTCTCGGTGCTCACCATCCCGCCCTCCATCGGTCCCTCCGGTGCGTCCGGTGGGGCGGCGCGCCGCCCGCTCGCAATGCTACGGTACCGCCCAGTCCCGAACGATACCGATCGGTCTCATGCAAGACCGTTCGGTATCGTCAGCCCGTGTCGATGCTCCCGAACGGACGAAGATGAAGCTCTCCGAGTACGTGACCCACGACGGCGTCGGCCTGGCCGAGCTGGTCGCCCGCGGCGAAGTGACGCCCGCGGAACTCGCCTCCACCGTCCGGCTGGCGTCCGACGCCGTGAACCCGCAGATCAACGCCGTCGTCGAGACCTGGCCCGCACAGGACGCACCGGCCCCGGGCAGCACGCCACTGGCCGGCGTGCCGTTCCTGATCAAGGACCTCGCCGTCGCGATGGCCGGACAGCGGACCGAGCTGGGCAGCCGGCTCGCCGCCGGAAACGTCGCCACGTCCGACTCCTCGCTCATGGCGCGTTTCCGCCGCGCCGGGCTGGTGACGCTCGGACGCACGGCGACCCCCGAGTTCGCCTACAGCACCACCACGGAAGGCGTCCTGTACGGCGCCACCCGCAACCCCTGGGACCCGACCCGGAGCCCCGGCGGCTCCAGCGGCGGCTCCGGAGCCGCCGTCGCCGCCGGCATCGTCCCGCTCGCCCACGCCACCGACGCGGCCGGCTCCATCCGCGTCCCGGCCGCCGCCAACGGCCTGTTCGGGCTGAAGCCGACCCGCGGCCGGATCTCCATGGGCCCCGACGCGGACGAGGTCTTCAACGGGCTCGCCGTCCACGGTGCCCTCAGCCGTTCGGTCCGCGACAGTGCCGCGCTCCTGGACCTCGTCCACGGCCCCGAGGCCGGCGACCCCTACGCCGCCGGGCGGCCGGAACGGCCCTACGCGCAGGAGGTCACCCGCTCCCCGGGCAGCCTCAGGATCGGGCTCCTCACCCGGCCCTGGGGCGGCCGGACCGTGGACGGCACGATCATCGACGCCACCCTCCGCTCCGCGCGGCTCGCCGAGTCCCTCGGGCACCGGGTCGAGGAGGTCCGGGTCGACCTCGGCGTCAGCTGGGAGGACTTCGTCCTGGCCAACGCGCGCCTGTGGACCACCAACCTGGTGACGTGGATCGACGGCTTCGCCGCGGCTTTCGGACGACCCGTCGACTCCACCACCCTCGAACCCGAGGCACTGGCCGCCTACGCCTACGGACGGCGCGTCAGTGGGGCCGAGTTCGTCCACGCGCTCGCGACGCGCAACGGCGTCGCCCGAGCGCTCGGCCGGTACTTCACCGGCCACGACCTGCTGCTCACCCCGACCCTGCCCGAACTGCCCGTGCCCCTGGGCACGTACGCCGACGGTGCCGAGGAGGCCGACGGCCTCGGCTGGCTCCGGCAGGTCTTCCACCGCTCGCCCTTCACCGCCCCGTTCAACGTCGCGGGCACCCCCGCCATGTCCGTTCCGCTGGAGGCCGACCCCGCCACCGGACTGCCGGTCGGCATCCAGTTCGCCGCCGGGTACGGGCGGGAGGACGTCCTCTTCCGCCTCGCCGGACAGCTGGAACAGGCCGCCCCCTGGGCGCAGCGGACCCCCAGCGTGTGGGCCGGCCGTCACGACCGCGGCTGACCGCGCTCCCGCTGCCCCGCCGCCCGAGGGCCCGGGGCCGGGCCGCCGCAAGGCCGCACCGCCGGAGGGCCCGGCACCGCCGGGGGCGGTCGGCATCGACGGGGGCAGTCGGCGCCGGAGCGGTTGCGCGCGCCGGGATTCAGCCGGGCAGCCGGACCGACGGGCGTCCGGCCCCGGCCGCCGTGCCGTCACAGCCGGGCGTGGGAGCCGATGTCGGCGCGGAACGCCTCGACCATGGCGGCCGTCACCGTCGGGCGGCTGGCGCCGATCGCCGCGAGGTGGTCCGCAGTGGTCGCCCCGGGCACGGCGTCGTCGCGCTCGAACGCGGTCTGCGCCGCCAGCCGTGCGGCGTGCTCGATGTCGGCGGGGGAGAAGCGCTCGCTCGCGGCGACCAGCGCCGGGACGTCCACGTCGAGGCGGTCGGTGGCGAGCGCGTGGCGCGACCAGATCGCGGCGCGGGCGTCCGGGTCGGGGGTGCCGATCGGGATGACGTAGTCGAACCGGCCGGTGCGCAGGAACGCCGGGTCGAGCGAGCGGACGGAGTTGGTCGCGCAGACCAGCAGCCGGCCGTCCCGCTCGCGGAAGCCGGGGATCAGCTTGAGCAGCTCGTTGGTCACCCCGTGCATCGCCCCCGTCGGGCCCGCTTCGCCGCGGACGGGGGCGATCTCCTCCACCTCGTCGATGAAGACCAGGACCCGCTCCAGCTCGCCGATCCGCGCGAACGCGCTGCGCAGCGCGGCGGCGAGGTTGCCCTCGTCGGCGAGGCGGGACGGCAGCAGTTCGACGAACGGCCAGCCCAGGCGGGAAGCGATGGCCCGGGCGAAGGTGGTCTTGCCGGTGCCGGGAGGCCCGAACAGGGTGATCGCGCGCGGTGGCCGTACGCCGTGCCGGGCCGCGCGCTCGGGTTCCGCGAGCGGCAGCACGACCCGCCGTTCGATCAGTTCCTTCTCGGCGGTCATCCCGGCGACCTGGTCCCACAGGTCTCCGCTCAGGACGCGCCCGCCGAGTTCGTCGAGGGTGCCGGCCAGGGGGCCGGCGGCGGGCTCGGTCTTCTCGAAGTACGCGGCGGCGGGCCGTCGTTGGTAGCCGGCGTTGCGCAGCCCGTCGCCGAGCAGTTCCTCCTCCGGCAGCACGTAGGCGATCCGCCGCACGCGGGCCTCGACCAGCCGCCGCTCCAGTTCGCGCAGCAGTGCGCTGGCCAGCCCGCGCCCGCGCCAGGCCGGCGCGATCGCGACCCGCATCACCCACGCCCGCTCGCCCGCCCCCGCGACCTGGGCGAGCGCCGCCCCGATCGGTGTGCCGTCGTGCACGGCGACGACGGCGGGCTGGCGTGCGGTCAGCGCGGCGATGCACTCGGCGAGCGAGAACACGGACTCCTGTCCGAGGCCGGCGGTGCTGTCGATCAGGTGGACGACAGCGGCCAGGTCGTCCTCGCGGTAGTCATGGATCAGCCAGTTCACGTGCGTCGCTCCCGGAGGTCGCCGGTCGTGGGGTTCCGGTGAATCCAGGGGCGCGGGGCCGGACCGGTCGCGCGCCGTTCAGGACAACGCGCCGTGGACGAACCGTACGCGGCAGCGGGTTGCGCGGTCGCGCGCCCGATGGCGTACGGCACCGGGCCCCGACCACACGGTCGGGGCCCGGTGCGGTACGCGGGGTGCGCGGGCGGCGGGGTCAGTAGATCCCGCCGTAGTAGCTGCCGATCGCCCGCTGGTAGTCGGGGTCGTCGGTGTGCTGCTCCCGTACGTACTCGGGCGAGTTCTTCACCTCGTCCTTCGTCCGGTTCACCCACACCGTCCGCTTCTCGCTGTCCACGCGCCGGATCGTGCCGGCCGGGAGCAGCACCTCGCGGCCGAAGATCCACGGCCGGTGTCGACCACGATGTGCGCGGAGTCGACCTCCGCGGTGTGCCGGTCGACCTTGCCGATGTGGCCGTCCTCGGCCTCGACCCGGTAGCCCGTCAGATCCGTGCCCGGGGTGTAGCCCTCGGCGTTGCCGTAGCCCCACAGTCCGCTGGTCACAACTGCCTCCTCGTCGAACGGGGTTCCGTCTTCGTGGTACGGCTGTCGGCTGCCCCGGTCCGGCCGGAGCATGCCACCCGGGACGGCACTTTCCGACCGGAGCGCCGTCGTGGCGGCTCCGGCGCCGCCGCCGGGGCCGGAGCGCTGACAGCCGTTCGACAGGGCCGACAGCGGTCTGTCGGCGGCATGCCGGTGGCCGCCGGAACCGTGGGTGCCGAGCCGTCCGGCGAATCGTCGCGGCGGCCGTCACCAGCAAGGGAGTCCCGATCAGCATGTCGTCCGCAGCCGCACCCGCACCCTCCTCCCCGCCCTGGAACGTCCGGCGCCTGCCGCGGGCCGACGGCAGAGTCTTCCTGGTCACCGGCGGCAACGCCGGCATCGGGTACTTCGTCGCGGAGCAGTTGTCGGCGACCGGGGCGACCGTCGTCCTCGGGAGCCGGAACCCCGCGAAGGCCGCGGACGCCGTGGCGTCGATCCGCGCCCGTGTCGCCGGCGCCCGGGTGCGGGCCGCGCGGCTGGACCTCGCCGACCTCCCGTCGCTGCGAACCGCCGCGGAAGCACTGGAGGTGGAACGCCTCGACGCGGTGGTCCACAACGCCGGCGTCGCGCTCGACGATCCGCCGCGCGAGGAGACCGGGGACGGCCACGAGCTGATGTTCGGCACGAACCACCTCGGGCACTTCGCGCTGACCCGGTGGCTGATGCCGCTGCTGTCGGCCGCGCCGGCGGCCCGCGTCGTGACCACGGGCAGTTTCGCGGCGAAGTCCGAGCGGCTCGACCTGGACGACCTGCAGTCCCGCGGGGACTACCGGCCCAAGCGCACCTACGGGCGTTCAAAGCTGGCCCAGATGTACTTCGGCCTCGAACTCGACCGCCGCCTGCGCGCCGTCGGCAGTACCGTGGCGAGCGTGGTGGTCCATCCCGGCGGCGCACTGGACTCCCTCACCCCGTCCCGGCCGCCGGTGCACGTGCGGACGGCCGGCGCACGGCTGGGCGCGACACCCGCGGCCCTGCTCGTCCAGGGCAAGCACGCCGGTGCGTGGCCCGCGGTCCGGGCGGTGCTCGACCCGGCCGTGCGCGGGGGCCAGCTGTGGGGACCGCGGGTCCTCGGCCTGCGCGGCGAACCCCGGCGCGAACGGCTGTGGCAGCACCTCGCCGACACCACCGTCGCGGCACGGCTGTGGGACGCGAGCCGTGACCTGACCGGCGTCGACCCGGCCGATCCCGCCGGCGTCCGCGGCCTTCCCGGGTAGCCCCGGACGGTCGGACGGTCCGGGCTACCCCGGACGGTCCCGGCGCGGGGCGGCGCGGGGCGGCGCGGGGCGGCGTTCCCAGCAGGCCGTTGCTACGCGACCTTGCCGGTGCTGCCGGCACCGTACTGGGTGATCCGGTCCCCGATGTGCACGCTCTCCACCGTGACCCGGAACTCCGCCTGGGGGTTCTCGATGGCCTCGTTGATCAGGTCCGACAGCTGCCGGACCTGGGCGGCGTCCCGGCTCGCGACGGCGGTGTCCGCCGAGCTGGACGTCTCGATGACCAGCTGGTGCAGGACGGGCGCCCGCAGCCCCTTCACGAGCACGGCCACGAGCACGGCGAGGCCGAGGACGAGCACCAGGCCGCTGAAGGAGTCGCTGAAGTTCTTGGCGATCAGGACGACGACCGGCAGGGCGACGACCCCGCCGAGGAAGCCCTTGACGGGCGCGAAGCGGTTCGGGACCACCTCGCGCATGCGGGTGCGGGCGATGTTCCTCAGCGGGTAGGAGTCGTCGCCCACCCTGAGCACGCGGTTGCTGACGCTGACGTCGACGGTGTTGCTCTTGCCGGCCACCTGGGCCCCCAGTCGTGAGTGGCCTCGCCGGGTGCGAGGGAGCGGCACGATAACAACGGGCGGCTGCTCCGGGCGAAATGATCTGTACCGGAATTGACGCCCGGTCATTTCAGCTGACCACAGCTCCCGTCGGGTCCCGTATCCCGGTCCCGCCGTCGGGTTCCGTTCGTTCACCGACCGTGTCCGCTCCTCCACCGGCCGGTGCCCGCCGGAAACCGGGGAGCGCCGGAAACGGGGAACGCTGGAAACCGGGGAGCGCCGGAAACGGGGGACGCTGGAAACCGGGGAGGGCCGGAAACGGGGAACGCTGGAAACCGGGGAGGGCCGGAGGCGCCGGGTCCGGCAGGATGGCCCGATGCTCTCCTCCTGCCGCGCTCAGCGGTCCCTCCCGCGCCGCACCGCGCGCACGGGCCTCGTGCGGCCGCCCCGGGCCGCCGCCACGGCCGCCGTCCCCGGCGCTGTCGCCGCCGGGTGCCCGGCTGCCGAAGGTCCGCCCAGGAGGACGCCGATGCCGACGATGACCCCGATCCGGGTGAGGGTGATCAGCGCCAGGACGCCGAGGACGGCGAACACGGCGGCCAGCAGGATGCCGGCGCTGGTGATGACGCCGCCGGTGGAGGCGAGAGCGCGTCGTACGGCGGTGCGGGTGTCGTGGCCGGCGACGGTGTCCTCGCGGGTGCGGGCGATCAGGAAGATGTTGTAGTCGACGCCGAGGGCGACGAGGAACAGGAAGGACAGCAGGGGGACGTTGGTGTCCAGGGCCGGGAAGTCGTAGACGGTGCGGAACAGCAGCCAACTCGCGCCGAGGGCGGCGAAGTAGGAGGCGATGACGGTCGCGACGAGCAGCAGGGGCGCGACGAGGGCGCGCAGGAGGGCGACGAGGACGAGCAGGACGATGGTGAGGACGAGCGGCACGACGACGCGGGTGTGTGGGCGTTGGCCTGCGCGGTGTCGTAGGCCTCGGCGGTCGCTCCGCCGACCGCGGCGTCGGCGCCGGGGAGGGCTGCCACGCGGTCCCGCAGGGCCCGGACGGCGCGGTCGGAGTCGGCGGTTCCGGGGGCCGCGGTCAGGACGACGTCGGCGCGGGCGTACCGGTCGGTGCGGGCGGTGGTCGTGACGGAGGCGACGCCGGGGACCAGGCGGGCCGCGTCGGCGACGGCCTCGCCCGTGGCGGCCGTGGAGACGAGGGTCAGCGGGGCGGCGGCTCCGGCGGGCCGCGGGATGGCACGGTCCGTGCGGGACGGTGCGGTGTTCCCCGGCGCGGCGGTGCCGACGGACGGGCGGGCGGCCGGGGTCAGCCGGTGCGCGTGCCGGGCCAGCCGTGGTCGAGCAGGTCGAAGACCCGGGCGAGGGCGGCGTCGGGGTCCTGCGCGCCGCGGGCGAGGACGGGCGCCTCCAGGGCGAAGTGGGCCAGTGCCCGGCAGCCCGGGTCGTCGGCGGCCAGTCCGGCGTCGTCGGCGATCGCCGCGGCCAGGGCGTGCTCGTGCCGCAGCCACATCCGGCGGGCGTACTCGCGCAGTGCGGGGGTGGTGTCGATCAGGCGGAGGAAGTCGTCGAACCGGGGGTCGGCGTGGACCTGCCGGGAGTGTGTGCCGAGCAGCATCCGGTGCAGGGCCTGCGGGACGGTCAGGTCGGCGGGGCGCTCGCGGACCGCCGCGACCAGGGCCGCCTCGCGGTCCACGTCCTGGTCGAAGACCAGGGCTTCCTTGCCGTCGGGGAAGTGCTTGAAGAGCGTCGTCACCGAGACGTCGGCCGCGTCGGCGATCTCCCGCACCCCGACGTCGTCGTAGCCCCGTTCGGTGAACAGCCGCAGTGCCGCGTCCGCGAGGGACTGGCGGGTGGCTGCCTTCTTGCGCTCTCGGCGCCCCATCTCGCTCACCGGGCCACCCTATCGCGTTCGTGGATCGAATCATAAAGTTGAGCTGTTACGCTTTTTTAGCGGTTGCACCCAGCGGGTGTCGCCGTGACCCATGCGCGACCCGTTCGCGACCCCGTTCGCGAACCGCGCCACCCGACCGAGGGGAAGATCCCGATGACGAACAGCACACCCCGGATCTGCGTAGTCGGCGGCGGGCCCGCCGGCCTGACCTGCGCCCGCGTCCTGCAAGGACACGGCATCGAGGTCACCGTGTACGACGCCGACGACGCCGTGGACTCCCGCGACCCCGGCGGCACGCTCGACCTGCACGCCGACTCCGGACAGATCGCCCTCGCGGACGCCGGGCTGCTCGACGCCTTCACGGCACGGGCCCGGCCGGAGGGGCAGGCCAAGACCCGCCGCGACCACCACGGCACGGTGCTGGCGGAGTTCACCCCGCGCCCCGGCGACGAGGCCGCGCCCGAGATCGACCGCGGCCGGCTGCGCCGCCTGCTCTTCGACCACCTGCGGCCCGGCACCGTCCGCTGGGGCCACCGGCTCGTCCGCGTGACCCCGCTCGGTCGCGGCGCGCATCGCCTGGAGTTCGCGGGCGGCACCACCGTGGAGGCCGACCTGGTGATCGGCGCCGACGGGGCCTGGTCGAAGGTCCGCCCCCTGGTCAGCGCCGCCGTCCCGCAGCACCTCGGGGTCTGCTTCCTGGACGCCCGCTACGACGACGTCGACTCCCGCCACCCCGACGTTGCCGGGATCGTCGGCGCCGGCCACATGTTCGCCAACGACAACGACGGCCGCGCCGTGATCCTTCAGCGCAACGGCGACGGTGTGGTCCGCGGCTACCTCGCGTTCCGCGCCGCACCGGACTGGCACGTCGGGGCCGGCGTCGACCTCACCGACCGGGAGAGCATCCGCGCCCACCTGGCGCGGGAGTTCGGCCACTGGTCGGCCGCCATGCGTGCGCTGATCGTCCGCAACGACGGCGACTACGTGCCGAGGTCCTTCTCCGCGCTGCCCGCCCCGCTCACCTGGGACCACGTCCCCGGGATCACCCTGATCGGTGACGCGGCCCACCTGATGGCGCCCTTCGGCGGGCACGGCGCCAACCTCGCGATGCTGGACGGCGCGGAGCTCGCGCACGCCGTCAGCCGGGCGGTCGGCCCGGACCCGGCGGCCGGTCCCGACGCGGCGATCGGGCTCGACGCGGCGGTGGCCCGCTACGAGTCGGACATGTTCGTCCGCTCCGGAGCACTCGCCGTGAGTGCGAATGAGGCCCTGGTGCGCTTCTTCGCCACCACCGACGAGCCGGACCTGCCGCCGGACCAGGAACAGGAGCACCGGGACTACCTCGCCCGGGCACAGGCCTACCGGCAGGAGCGGGCCCGGCGGGCGGGGGAGACGGGGGAGACGGGGGAGATGGGGGAGACGGGGGAGCGTACCGGCGCCTGAGGATCCCGGCGCAGGCACCGCCGTCCGCCCGGTCGACGTTCGTGGTCACCTACAGTGCGGCCGGCCAGGTCGTGGGGGACCCGGAGCTGGGCCTGGACTTCAGCCGGGTCGTCCACGGCGACCAGAAGTTC